>JAUICS010000159.1 GCA_030427765.1 Alphaproteobacteria bacterium | reverse complement strand
TCATATTTCTACATGCACGAATCATGCGGGCAGTGTACGCCGTGTCGTGAAGGTACAGGATGGTTGTGGCGTGTCATGACCCGCATGGTAAAGGGCGATGCATCACTGGAAGAAATTGATATGCTCGAGGATGTAACCAAGCAAATGGAAGGGCACACAATCTGTGCACATGGCGATGCGTCAGGATGGCCGATTCAGGGGCTTATTCGCCATTTCCGTGATGAATTGGAAGATCGCATTAAAAAGTATAAGAAAAACGCCCCGCGCGAAACGATGGCGGCGGAATAAACACTGGATAGAATATGCCAAAGTTAACGATTAACGGGACAGAAGTTGAGGTAGAGCCAGGAACAAGCATTATTCAGGCTGCTGAAATGCTTGGGATTGAAATTCCGCGTTTCTGTTATCATGACCGTTTAAGTGTACCTGCAAACTGCCGTATGTGTCTTGTGGAGGTTAAGGGCGGACCGCCTAAACCGGTTGCAAGCTGCGCAATGGCATGTGCCGAAGGTATGGAAGTGGAAACGGACAGTGATATGGTCCGTAAGGCACGTAAAGGTGTCATGGAATTCTTACTTATCAACCACCCGCTGGATTGTCCGATTTGTGATCAGGGCGGCGAATGTGATTTGCAGGATCAGGCCATGGGATACGGATACGATCGTTCTCGTTACCACGAAAACAAACGTGCGGTGAAGGATAAACAACTTGGGCCGCTTATCAAAACGGTCATGACACGCTGCATCCACTGTACGCGCTGCGTCCGTTTTGGCGAGGAAATCGCCGGTGTTACCGAAATGGGTGTTTTGAACCGCGGTGAAGATGTTGAGATTGGTACGTTCGTTGATAAAGTTATTTCAACCGAACTGTCCGGTAATATGATTGATATCTGTCCTGTTGGCGCGCTGACATCAAAACCGTACGCGTTCCAGTCCCGTCCTGGGGAATTAACAAAAACCGAACCTTTTGATGTCCATGACGCGGTTGGATCGAATATCCGTGTTGATTCACGTGGTGGTGAGGTAAAACGTGTTCTTCCGCGCCTGCATGAAGATATTAACGAAGAATGGATTAGCGACAAAACACGCTTTGCCTATGACGGGTTGCTTAATCAGCGTTTAGACAAACCATATGTACGTGACGCAGAAACAGGACGTTTACGTCAATCAAGCTGGCATGAGGCCCTGGCGGTTGCTGCAGAAGCCATGGTAAATGTGAAGGCAAACCGTATGTGCGGTCTTGTCGGCGATTTGGTCGATGTCGAAACAACCGTTGCCTTGAAAGACCTGTTAAAAGAAATGGGATCGGAGAACCATGAATGCCGTGTTGACGGTGCGATGTTTGATACGTCGGAGCGCAGCGGTTATATCATGAATACAACAATTGCTGGGATAGAGGAGGCGGATGCGATACTTCTCGTCGGCACATTGCCACGTTGGGAAGCGTCCTTGATCAACGCCCGTATCCGTAAAACATGGGTTGATAAGAAAGTTCCTGTCGGCGTTATTGGTCCGGAGGCGGATTTAACCTATCCGTATGAACATCTCGGCGACTCGGTAAATGCCCTGAAAACGCTTAAATCCGGACGTAGTGATTTTGCCAAAACTTTGAAAGATGCCGAAAAACCAATGATTATCATAGGTATGGGCGCATTATATAGACCGGATGGCGCGGGTATTCAGGCTTTGGCGCGTGAAATTGCGGATAAGTTTGGCATGATCAAAGATGACTGGAACGGATTTAATATGTTGCACACCGCGGCAGGCCGTGTTGGTGCACTTGATGTTGGTTTTAGTGGCGATTTTGATATCGATAAAATGCGTCTTTTCTATCTGGTGAACGTGGATACTGAAATTCTCGATTTCATTCCAAAAGATGCATTTGTGATTTATCAGGGGCACCACGGTGACCGCGGCGCAATGCGTGCGGATGTTATCCTCCCGGGTGCGGCGTATACAGAGAAAAGCAGCCTGTATGTTAATACAGAAGGGCGCGTACAGCTAAGCGCCCGTGCAGTATTTCCGCCAGGTGAAGCGCGTGAGGACTGGAAAATCATTCGTGCATTATCCGAAACACTTGATAAGCCACTTGCCTATAATGATGTCTTTGAATTACGTGAACGCATTACAACGGAATGGGCTCATTTCGAAAATATTGACGGTATTGTAAAGCCGGAATGGAGCGACTTTGGTGATAAAGAGATTGAGGTCGACTTCGATGCTCCTTTGGCAGCGGCCATTGATAATTTCTACATGACGAATGTTATTTGCCGTGCATCTGAAATCATGGCGCAATGCGCCGAATCGTTTGTTGAAGATAGTACTGAAATGTTGCGTGAGGCCGCGGAATAGCCATGGATGATATTTTAACAACATACATCATGCCGCTTGTTTGGATATTGGTTCACATTGGGATTTTGACTGGTGTTATCATTGGGGCGGTTGCGTATTTAACATACGCGGAACGTAAAGTTTTAGGCGCGATGCAGCGCCGTCAGGGACCAACAACAGTTGGCCCGTTTGGTTTGTTGCAGCCAATTGCAGATGGCTTAAAACTTCTATCAAAAGAGATCGTTGTGCCAACGCAGGCAAACAGCGTGGTCTTTGTGCTCGCACCAATGCTCCTTTTTATGCTCGCGCTTGTCGCTTGGGCGGTTATTCCGGTGGATGCGCAGCTTGTATTGGCCGATATTAATGTTGGTATTTTGTACCTTTTTGCCATTTCATCCATGGGTGTCTACGGCGTTATTATGGCCGGATGGGCATCTAACTCACGTTATGCTTTTCTTGGCGGTCTTCGTTCCGCATCGCAAATGGTATCTTACGAGGTATCCATGGGGCTGGTCATTGTAACTGTGCTTCTTTGTACCGGTTCATTGAATTTAACGGAAATTGTAACGGCGGACCGTCCATGGTGGATGGTTGTGATGTTGCTGCCGATGCTGGTTGTTTTTTTAATATCAATTCTGGCCGAAACAAACCGTGCGCCGTTTGACTTGCCGGAGGGGGAATCCGAACTTGCCGGTGGATTTATGGTTGAATATTCGGCGATGACATTCGCGTTGTTCTTCCTCGGTGAATACGCCAATATGATTTTGATGAGTGCGATTACCGTTGTCCTGTTCTTGGGGGGATGGTTACCGCCATTTGGTATCACTGCACTGGCAATTATACCCGGCGTCATCTGGTTTGCATTGAAAACGGCGGCCATTTTATTCTTTTTTATCTGGGCACGGGCCACGTTCCCGCGTTATCGTTATGATCAGTTGATGCGTCTAGGCTGGAAGATCTTCTTGCCATTCACACTGATCTGGGTTGTCCTTGTGGCGGGGGTATTGATTTCAACAGAAACATTGCCAAATTATTCTAAACCTGCCGTCGAAATTACCGATAGTGGCATAGCACCTGGGGATGAACTTGAGGAATAATGATGTTTGCATTTGATAAAACAGTTCGATCATTCTTACTTTCTGAAATTGTTCAGGGGCTTAAGCTTACGTTCATGTACATGTTCACGCGCCCCCGTGTGACGATCAATTATCCATACGAAAAGGGACCGATTAGCCCGCGTTTCCGTGGCGAGCATGCACTGCGCCGTTATCCGAATGGTGAAGAACGCTGTATCGCCTGTAAGTTATGTGAGGCAATTTGTCCTGCGCTTGCCATTACGATTGAGGCCGAACCACGCGAGGATGGGTCCCGCCGCACGACGCGTTATGACATCGACATGACGAAGTGCATTTATTGCGGTTTATGCCAGGAGGCATGCCCGGTTGATGCAATCGTGGAAGGGCCAAACTTCGAATATGCTGTGGAAACACGGGAGGAGCTTTATTACAATAAAGACAAGCTTCTTGCCAATGGTGATCGCTGGGAAGCACAAATCGCCGCTAATATCGTTGCCGATTCACCTTACCGATAAATTTTCTAAGCTATTTCCGCGAACGCTCTGACCGGCGCAGCATCGGCCTGGTATTTTGCGGGGTACGCATGGAACGTGAAGTCTTTGATTTCCAAAAGTTCATCTAAATTCGCCAGGTTTTCGATGATCAAAATGTCACTCGGAAGAAGGATTTTATGTGCCTCAAATGGCTCCTCGATATCGGGGCCAGCCGTATCCATACCAACAAGTGAAATGCCAAGCTCCACCAAACGGTTCGCAAATGCGGGCGAGAAATAAGGCCAGGATGCAAAATATTCATCCGTTCTGAATTTTTTGTCCCAGCCTGTATAAATCAATACGGCATCACCGGCATGAATCGTCTGTGTATTAAGTATATCCGGTTGCAGGAGTGTGTGACAGCGTGCGTCAACAAGTACGCCGCGTGCCTGAAATTTTTCTATCGGGAATTCATCTATTGTGGCCGCGCCCTCAATCATATGCACCGGCGCATCAATGTGTGTCCCGACATGCATGCAGCTTTCAATTCTATGGTCGGCGGGGCCGCCATCCTTAATCCATGCGGATTGATAAAGTCGCGAACATGGGTCACCGGGATAAACGGGCATGTGATCGGTAAATGTGTGTGTTAAATCAATGAATTTTGACATATTGCTCATTACTATACAAAAAACGTTGGTAAACAGTCTTTATAACCATACAGGTCTTGAACCACATCCAAATGTGGATTAGAGATAAAGTGTTCTTAATATGATCAT
>JAUICS010000158.1 GCA_030427765.1 Alphaproteobacteria bacterium | reverse complement strand
CGGTTCTGGACCGTCTTATCCTGACATCGATTGACTCCATCCTGCTTATTCACGGGCTGGAAGCACTGAAGCTTGAGCAGGAAAAGGCAGAGCAAGCCCTTAACCCGCCAGAAGAGACGGAAGAAGAGACAGAAGACGAGACGGAAGAAGACCAAAGCGCATTGGACCATGAACACCCTAGCGAACCGGAAATAACGGCCATTCTCATTACAACAAAATCACCACTTGCCAATATAAATCTGCCGCGCAGTGTTAACCGCCAAAGTGATCTTCAGGCCGCGACACCTGCGCTTGAGATTGTGCGCCTGACATCCATGCTTGGCCTCGGCTCGAAAAGTTTTGCCGCACTATCCATGCTTCTGATTGCCATTGCGGTACTCAGTATCTTTGCCGGTTTGGCGGGCAGCCTTGAAAACCGTATGGGTGATCTCGCCGTTTTACGGGCCATCGGGTATTCCAAAAAACGTATTTTCAAAATCATTGCTCTCGAGGGCATGATGATTGTAATCGCAGGAATTGTCCTTGGCTTTCTGATGGGCGTTGCCGGATTTAACGTGATGTCACAGATTGTCACGCCGCTAGGTGCCACCGGGGCCAGCATTCATTATACATTTGATCTTATCCTGATATTCGCACTTGTTATCATCGCTGGATTTATCGCAACGTCGCTTCCCGCACTTCGTGCGTCACGGGTGGATGTTGCACGCCAGCTCTCAAACAATGCATAATATTACTATGAGATTATTTTCTACAGTCCTTGCATTGTATCTTTTATCCCTGCCAGTATTCCTGTCACTATCAGCACCCGCATATGCCGGCGGCCCTTTGGGGCCGGATGAGGCGGTGCCACAAGGCCACATCACGCCGTTCGATACATTCGTTACAAAAGTCGTAAAATACGAAAATGAACCTGATCAAAAGACATATACGCTTCAGGACCTGTTGGACAACATCTCGCGATTTGTAGAAACGCCGAAAGAAGGGATGTCATGGCAGGTTTTCGGCGCGACGGAGCAAATTCCGTATGAATTCCAAGACGAAGACGGGTTTGATTGGAGTGGCTTTCGTCCGGGTTTTAGTGATGAGCTTAAAAAACTCGACGGCACGGAAGTCTATTTGCAAGGGTATATGTTCCCGCTTACCCACGGCGAGAAACAGGAAATGTTCCTGTTTGGCCCATTCCCGATTACATGCCCCTACCATTACCATGTGACACCAAACCTGATTATCGAGGTTCAGGCCAAAAACGCCGTTTCATTCTCATACAATCCTGTGAACATCAAAGGCATATTGGAACTTGTCCCGAACGATTATGAATACAATGTATTCTACCGCCTCAAAGATGCTGTAATCACACGATAAACATATCATTTGCCGATCTTACACCGCGTTAGCGCATCAAGGTTTCGTAACTTTGTTCGGCAGACGGAGTCTCGCTTGACGCAGGTGTATAGTGGAATGATCGTGACGCATGCATATAATCGGCGGCCGACATACCGTCATTGGCCAGCGCATCCTGCAAAGTCGGTAAATTCGCATCCGGCCCTATTCCGAATTTATCTTCAAGGGCAACCAGACGGGCGAACAGATCCTTCCGCAAATACGGCAGCAAGGTAAAACTGTCATCCAGCGTGCCATTTGCACGGCTGAAGATTGACGGGCCGAACCCGCTACCAATCGCCAGAATATCCTCACGCGACAAACGTACAAACTGGACATCACCGACGGCGCCCTCATCATTTAACCGCGCCGATTCCTCATACGCCTTGATCGCGTACTCAACATAATGATCAAGGAATGTCACGTCGGGCGCAGACGGATCATCCTTATGCTTGAAACGGTGGTACCACGCTGTCGCGGCGTATTTCATAGACTGGCACGGGTCGACCACATTGGCATTAATATCCATCGGCGTAACGGCTTCCGTCATGGCCTGATCACAAAGCGCGGCGGAGTAATTCTGCTTAAGCTCCTGTGCATTCAGCCACGCCGTCTTCACAAACGCATCACTTTCGGTCAGTAATGTTGCCATGACCCAGCTTACGGGGGATAGAACATACCGCGACCCCTGATTATACGGACTGGCATGCAGGGAGGGAACATGATCCCATTGAATCGCATGCAGTTTTTCATGCCGCGCCGACACATGCACTTGCGCATCGGTCCGCCCGTCACGATCAAGCAACATTTCGTTCGCGAACGTCGGCCCGCCGTCATTCGGCATGTACACAAAGGAACGGTAGGATGCGGGCGCACCATCCAGCGGCACTTCATCTTCGGCGATCCGGCAACCGGTTTGCGCAAAACGCGTTTCAAACGCGGTCAGTATCTTGTCTGGTGATAATCTGGAAAAATCTAATGGCGCAGCAGACGTGTTCCGGGCGCGGCGTGTCGAGGTCGAACGCCCCTTGAATAGTCCGGTAATGGTGTAAGCAACACCTAACGCCAAACAAGACTCCCTGAATAATTTAATTATTATTACCTTGAGCCTATACCTTCCGATACGGAAAGAGAAGAAAATCCATCATCGCATTTCAACACGAACATGGAAAATTATTAAAAAAAAGTGTTGTTTCAAAGCAGAGTAGAAATAACAGCGTATCTTGCTTATAAAGAGTAGATTGTATAACCGTACTTATTATCACATTAGAGATCAAAGCTTGAAAAACCTGAACATCATCATCCTTATTCTATGTGTGTTTGCAGTTGCAGCTTGTAAAGAAACTGTGGCGGAGCAAACAGCGTCAGAAGCGCAATCAAAAACAGTAAAGCCTTATAGTGCAACTACTATAAAGGAGTGCATAAATGAACATGCTTGCATGAGGTACATCTTTATGAGTTCAGTCGTTGGCGGCGATATAAGCAATACGGATATTACTGATAATTTTCGATTACATAAATGGAAGTATAAACTCTATGTCAGACTTTTAAAAATACCAGAAAATAGCAACTTAGATATTACTCAAACGAAAATATATCAGTTCTTTTCTTCTCGATCTGGTTTTGGTGGGAAAGCTATGGAATTAACCAATGATGCTTCCAAAGCTAATATAGATATAATTTTTATTGCTGAACTACCTGAAGAGACAAACGAGAGAAAAGATTACATAAAATCTATTTTGCCTCCTGAATATAGTAAATTAATAGACAGCTCTGCTACGGATCCTCTTGGTGTAATGCAATTATCAGACTCTGGTGTTTTTAACAGAGGGGCAATTGTTGTTGAAACAAGGAAACTATCGGAAGAATGTTTTATTTATTCATTCAATACTCTTTATGGATTGAAAGTACCCATGAATACTAAGGTTTATTTAAATGATTATGACCCTTGTCAAGAAAACGATCTAACAGGGATTTTAGCTTCATTTTTATCAAAACCACACATTAAGCCAAGTGCTTCGTACATCGAAACAGAGCATGTTTTTGACGATCTGTATAAGAAATTTTGCCAAAAGGCTAAAGATCAAAATATAAGTTTGTATAGATTGATACAGACCTCTAAAGCCATAGGCGAACTGGAACAAGAATATAAAAAAAGCAACAAGAGCAAATATAAATTTGAACAACACATGATGAACTTAAAGTCGTTAAAGGACGAAGCAATACAGAAATCTAAAGAGGAGGAAGCAGGATGTCAGATGTAAGTGCAAGAGAACAATATTGGATAGTCCGGTAATGGTGTAAGACACACCTAATGCCAAACAAGACTCCCTGAATAATTTTATTATTGTTACCTAGAACTTATACCTTCCGATACGGAAAGAGAAGAAAATCCGTTAATTTGTTCAACTCGGTCGCCTGCGTAATCCCAAACTTCAATGTAGAGATGATTATAAGGTCCTAAACTGTATGCTCTTGCCTCAATTGTCCACGTCATTTTTCTCTCCTCTTAAATGTGTGAAATGTGTCTATTGTTTTAAATCGTTGTCACTACTGCACGAGAAATGCTCCTTTAAAGCCTCAAGGAATAATATACTTTCAGGAGTTTTGGGCGGCTGAACTTCAGCGTGTTCTATATGATCATAAAATTGCACATAATTCAAAGCCAAGTCTCTGGGTAGCTGCGCTGATTGAGATATCTTCGACAAACAAATTGTGCCCTCATTTTTAATTAGATTTTCATCATATTGCTCACGGGCTTGATCATCCAAAATTCGATGGACGTGCATTAAGCTGCTCATCTGAAAACCGCTTAAGAATCCGAAGATATAATTTGCACATGAGGAGCTTACGAAGCTTGTATTTTCTTTATATTCCTCTAAATCAGATCTGCACTGAGCGTAAATATTATGATTTTCAGTATAAAGTTTTAGGTCCTGAGCCTGTGTGCAGCTGCCGTAAAATAAAGCGCTTAGGAGTATTGAGAATAACGTCAAATTTTTTATATTCATAACAAAACCTTATCTTGTAAGAGGAGATGGAAATCTATACTGGAAAAAGGGTACAAAATTCCTAGTCCGTATAACAGTCCCTTAAATTATTGCAGTTTACGACGTGAACGCTTACTGACAGGCTGGACACTCAAAATGATTTGGTCGATGAATTTTCTTTAAATATCGTAAAATATCCAATTGTTCAAATGGTTTAAGAAGCTCTTGATTGCATCTGCTTGATGAATGATTTGGCGTATCATCATAGTCAATCTTTGTCGAAACAACGTATGTACGTCCAAGAACATA
>JAUICS010000157.1 GCA_030427765.1 Alphaproteobacteria bacterium | reverse complement strand
GAACTTTCATGGGCACAATCCATGTTAAAGGGCGCAGGAATAGAGGCCGTTATTTTCGACACACACGCATCATTAATAGAGGGCAGCATCACGGCCATTGAAAAACGCCTTATGGTCATGGATGATGACTACGATACTTCCATAGACATTTTAAAAAATGCCGAACCATTAGCCGAGTCATCAAAAGGAGTGTATGAATAACCCTGCTTACATGCATGAGCATGAGGACACGCATCTTCTCAATAAAAACATTCTTTTGCGACAACCAAAGGAAGGATTTAGAGCATCCATTGATTCCGTGCTTCTGGCCGCCGCTTGCCGCGCATCCGGCAATGACACCATCCTGGATATGGGATGCGGTGTTGGCGCCGTAACATTATGCCTGCTTCATCGACTTAAAAACGTGCATGTCACGGGTATTGAACGGCAGGAGGTTTATAAAAATCTGGCCGAGGAAAACGCCAGCCTAAACGGTTTTGGCGAAAGAGCGCATTTCATTCAAGCCTGCGTAACCGATTTTAATGTCGACACAAAAGACCACCGTTTTGACCATATTGTCAGTAACCCACCCTATTTCGGTAACGGATCGCATTTGATATCACCAAATGTGTTAAAGGCCGAGGCCATGGCGGGCGAAGACATTCCCGAAATCTGGATTAAGAAGGCGTTTGACCTTTTAAAGCCAAAAGGGGAGCTGGTTTTGATTAATCCAGCCGACTGCCTTGTCCGCATTATCAATGCACTTGGCAAAAAATTTGGTGCCGTGGAAATCATCCCCCTTTGGCCCAAGCAAGGCCGCAATGCGAAACGCATCATTGTCCGCGCGATCAAAAACCGCAAAAGCGCACCAGTTATTCATCATGGATTGATATTGCATAAAGAGGACGGAGATTATACAAATGAGGCCAACGCCATTTTACGGGATGGCAAAAGCATAGAAACCAATACACCGACAAACGGAACAAGCGGACAATAGCCCAATATGAGCATTACAAAATTTTTATCACAGATTCCCGTTATCAAATCATTTTTTGACTACACCCCCGTGCCGGTTATACGTCTATCCGGTGTTTTGAGTGAGGGACAATCCCGCCGCCAAACCATTTCACATGAACGTTTCCGTAAATTGATTGAAAAGGCATTCGAAATCGCCGATGCCGGCGAAGATAAAAAATCCTGTGTAGCCCTTATCATCAATTCCCCGGGCGGATCACCGGCGCAATCCGAATTGATTGGTAATCAAATCCGTCAACTGGCGGATGAGAAAAGCATTCCAGTTTACGCGTTTGTCGAAGATGTTGCCGCATCCGGCGGATACTGGCTGGCCTGCGCCGCGGATGAAATATATACAACACGCAGTTCGATTGTCGGTTCCATCGGTGTTATCGCCGCGACATTCGGGTTTCAGGACATTATCCAGAAACACGGTATAGAACGCCGTGTCTACTCATCCGGTAAGGAAAAATCATTTCTTGATCCATTTCTTCCCGCAAAACAAAAAGACATCGACCGTGTAAAATCGTTGCAGGAGGTCATCCATGGCCATTTCAAAGACTGGGTTCGTGAACGCCGCGGCGACAAATTGAAAGACAAAGACGGCAGTTTATTCGAAGGACAATTCTGGTCAGGAGAAGAGGCCATTAAAAACGGCATCGTTGATGGGATAAATGATTGTTACAGTTTCATTGACGAAAAATATGGTGATAAGGCAATGTGCATTGATTTGCAACCGGACAAGAAGTGGTTTTCGCTGCCCGGTATGTTTGGGTCCCAAACAAAAATATCCGCCTATATCGCCAACGACGTTTTCGACCATGTTAATGAACGTGCCCTGTGGCAACATTACGGATTATAAACCAGACACCGTTTACCAATTTTTTTACCTGTATATTTACTTTCCGTCATCCTTTGGCTTGTCTACAGGATGACACAAGGATCAACGTAAAATATTTCGTACCTGTAATGCCACGACCTGCCGTGCGTAATGCATCATATTTTCGGCATATGACATACCCAGCAAATTTTGACGAATAATAAATTCTTCATTGCGGCCGATATGCGGCATTTGCTGCGACACCCCGCCGGATTCAAAATGGCATACCGGAAAATCAAGCTTTAAAGTGGCATCGGACTTCATAATAAACCGCAGGGTAAAGTCGTAATCGGATGCCCCTTCATACGTTTTGTCATAACGCATACTACCAACATCAAAACGATTATACAGCATGGATTGATGATGTGTAATCATGCCGCGGCGGATTTTTTGGACACGTTTTGCTCGTTTATAAAACGGTTTCCCATCGCTGCGTGTTTCCAGCGCGTCACCATATATGAACGACGGTACCTCCTCCGCGTCATCCAGTCGTCGCCGAATGCGATCCAATACATCGAATGCGGCAAACGTGTCACCTGCGTTCATGAAAACCAGATATGCTCCGGTTGCACGATCAATCCCCTTATTCATCGCGTCGTATATGCCGTTGTCCTGTTCACTGACAATTGTCAGGTTTTTATGGTTGAGTGTTTTCAGGTATTCGGTCGTGCCATCGACAGATGCCCCGTCAATGATAATCCATTCATAATCGTCACAGGTTTGCGACTTTATCGATTTTTCCGTATTTTGCAGTCCACCAAGGTTATTACGCGTGATGGTAATAACAGAAAATAATGCCCCCTCATCCGCCATCGTTAATCCTCTCTTATCTCATCAACAAACAATGCACTTACCGTGATATTTGTCAGTATCTGTGACACATCACGCGCCAGATCAAGGAAGCTGAACGGTTCCGGATCGGCCGGCACAACAATCGTGCTGCCCGGCGTTATAGACACATCCTGATGTTGCCACGATTCAACATATAATGGTTCGGCACTGCCGTCCGGATAAATGACAAAGGCACGTCCTTCATCCGCAAAACGTGTAAAGTATCCGGCCTCCCGAATATAGGAACGCGGCGATTTACCCTCGATATATTGCAGATTTGACGGGGAGAGCACCTCACCCACCACACGGACATAAAGCGGCGTTTTCGGGATGTAGATCATGTCACCGCCCTCAAGCAGGATATCAACCTCCGGCATCCGCGCGAGAATTTCCGGATCGGCCTCAATCGTTATACGCCCCACGGCCTCTGCATTATTCAGACGATTAATCAAATTACGGACCATTGTAATCTGTTCATTCGCCGGTTTATCCTCGCCGCTACGCCGGACGGCATCCGCCAGTTTTAACTCGAGCTCCTGCGCCTGTGATTGAAAACGACTTTGCTGGCGACGGCGCTCCGTTTCGCGGCTGAATATTGCCCCTTCCGGATAGGCATGCGTTGTCAAACCACCCGCACGCTGT
Source organism: Alphaproteobacteria bacterium (assembly GCA_030427765.1). Taxonomy (GTDB): domain Bacteria; phylum Pseudomonadota; class Alphaproteobacteria; order Micavibrionales; family Micavibrionaceae; genus JAUICS01. The sequence continues at coordinate 1,348 of JAUICS010000157.1, read as the reverse complement.
AGCAGGTTACCAAGTGTTTCCCCCGGAATAATATCGTATTCGCCGGGGTATCTGACTTCGCCGCTTACAACCACAACATGATTTTTATTCAGTGTCTTACGCGGTTTCACGCGAACGGAATCACCCGGCCCCAAAATCACATCCTGTGACCGCAAATTGGCCAGATTGAATGACAGGCGCTCCGGTGTGCCTTTTGTATAATATGTTGCCGTGACCTCGATATTCCGTTTGTCCGCATCAACACGGAAACCGCCCGCGGCGGCAATTATGCTTTCCAATGCTACACCTTCCGCGACCGGATATATCCCGGGTTCACGCACCGCACCACGTATAGACAAGCTATGCTCCCTCAGAAAGCTTATGATATCTGGTGGCAAATGGGCCGGACGGCGCTGCGCCTTTTCACGTGTACCGAAGGCGGTACTATGAAACAACGAACGTGCCATATCTTCTTCGGAGTCCACGGCATCATCCGACGTCATTGCTTTTTGAATCTGTGCCGTAGAAAACAAATGGATGATATCGCCATCATCGAGACGTCGGTCATATTGCTGCAAGGCCACCAGATATGGTGCGAACGCATAATATTTTGATGCAAGCCTGTCCGGCAACCGCCGTTCAATGATCGCCAGTAATGGGTAGGTATCGGCCTGAAACACATCATTTCCATCAAACAGTGACTGCAAGGTTTTGTTTTCGAAACGAGAGTATGATCCCGTATTTTTGGAATAGCCACTGACCGTTACAACGCCACTTCTGTTTTTATCCTTGCGTTTTACCAGTAATAACGAACCATCGCGAAAGACCGTCTTCACCCCGCCTAAACCGGCGACTTCAGAAGATACATCCGATAAAATTTCCTTTCCATCCGGGCGGATATGGGCATGCATAAAACGATTCTTTCCCGCCGCCAACACATTACCGCTAAGTGATAGAAGTGTTTCAAGTGATGCCCCTTCGCCTTCGGAACCGAGCAAGAAACGTGTGTGCGGCAATTCAAAAATTCCCGGGCGCTTCACGCCTCCGGCGACAGCCACAGTGTTACCAATTGGCGGAATGATAATCCGGTCACCATCCTGCAATGATAAGTCAAGCCCCTTCCCATCCGATAAAAGCAATTTGTATAAATCGAGGGTCTGTATTTTGTCCTTTCTTACAAGACGGACATTGCGCAATGACCCGGATGCCTGTATACCGCCTGCACGCTCCAGAACATCAAGAACGCTGTCAAATGCCGTCATAACATAACGGCCCGGCGTTTGGGCATGGCCAGTTACGAAAACATCAATCTGACGAATGGCCGACAACGATACAAACACACGCACGTTTGGCCGCTCGGCGAATGCCG
>JAUICS010000156.1 GCA_030427765.1 Alphaproteobacteria bacterium | reverse complement strand
TTTTGCCGATGACCTGGCGGTGATGGGCGGGTTGGCGCGTTTCAACGATCAGCCGGTGATGGTGATTGGTCACGAAAAGGGCAATGATACCAAGTCCCGGATTGAACGGAACTTCGGCATGGCCCGGCCCGAGGGCTATCGCAAAGCGGTGCGGCTCCTGGAGCTTGCGGGCCGCTTTGGCCTGCCTGGGGTGACACTGGTCGATACCCCCGGTGCCTATCCCGGCAAGGGTGCAGAGGAACGTGGCCAGTCAGAGGCCATTGCAAAATCAATACAATCCGGCCTAACAGTAAAGAGCCCGTTTGTTGCCACAATTATTGGCGAAGGCGGTTCCGGCGGCGCGATTGCTATTGCATCGGCTGATAAGGTCTTCATGTTAGAGCATTCCGTTTACTCTGTCATCTCGCCGGAGGGATGTGCCTCCATCTTATGGCGCAGCGCAGACCATGCAAAAGATGCGGCCCAAACACTTAAGCTTACGGCGCAGGATTTATTGGCACACGGCATTATCGACGGCATCATCGATGAGCCACTTGGTGGTGCACATCGTTTCAAAGATGACGCCATCAAAAGTGTCGGAGACACAGTTGAAAATGCACTGAAAGATTTGATACCACAAGACATCGGCATCTTAATCAAATCACGTCAAACAAAATACTTAAACATGGGCCAATTATAATTGCGCATTGGCCTGTGCGGTAAATGTCAGGCGTGCCCAGCGGAATTAGCAGATACCACGGGCTTGTCCTTATTAGCGATCGATAAATTCAAATCACGAATATCACCCGTTATACGTGCGCGGCACTTCATGTTTTCAAAGCATCCATGCCCTGCGGCGACATGCCCCTCATCTGTTGTAGCAGCTTTAAAATACAGCATAAGAAATACACGTATAGATGCCGTCAACGTGGAGTGAGAACGTTTGCGCAAATGTACAAGTGTGCAAATTTCATGAATTGTACATTTTTCACGTTTCGCAATTTCGCGAAGCGCTTGCCACATTTCCGGCTCAAGTCTAACTGATGTTCGTTTTCCAAAAACGCTGATATTTCGGCTTATCAAAGATGACTTGCCATCCTCACCATTCACTTTATCACTGTTCAAATTATCTTGTTGTACTCGATGCATTGCTCATCCTCCATTGACAACCATAGGTTATAAAATCCAGAACAATACTATTGTATTTAAAAAAAAACACAACCATAAGGTTTTTTTTATAGAGGTAAGATTTTTGTATTTTAGTAACAGTCACTTAATACGGCTGTTCAATTTGAGACTCAACGCATGTATACGTGTTTTCAATAACTCATCTAGTACTTTATATACTGCTTGCTGCTGTGCGACACGTGTAAGATCATGTAACAATTCAGAATCCATCACAACCTTAAAGTGTGTTTCGCCACCTTCTTTATAGCCGGCATGCCCGATATGCTTATGGCTTTCGTCAATGACCTCTAGCAAGGTTGGACGAAATTCAGTCGTCAAAAGTTCAATTATCTGATCGCGCACTGAGCGTTCTTCTTGCTTGGTATTGTTCATTTCGGTATCCAGTTTATGTTACACTTTTTATAGAAAACGTGATTTAAGAGAGTATGCCTAAAATTTACCTTAAACCAAATTCCCCTGAATTCGCAGAGGAAGATAAAGAATACAATGATATGCAGCCATGCGATATGCCGGGTTGTAATGAGAAGGCAGAATTCCGTGCACCAAAAGATCGCACATTAAAATCGTATTTTTCCTTTTGCTTTGAACATGTCCGTTCATACAACGAGGCGTGGAATTTCATGAACGGTTTATCGGAACGGGAGATTGAGGAATTTTTCTGGACGGCCAATTTGTGGGACCGCCCCACATGGAAACGTCAGAATTATAAAAATCTTGAGGAAGAAATCCGCGCCAAGGCATGGAAAACTTATGGATATGGCGCAGAAGACAGTGATTTCGAGAACAGCCAGACCAGTCAGCATTTCGCACGTAACTTTAACGAAAACACGCCAGAAGGCCAGGCTGTTAAGATACTGGGCTTGACCCCACCAATTGATTTTGAAAAACTGAAAAAACGGTACAAAGAATTGGTAAAGCAGTTTCATCCTGACTTGCAAAACGGCTCGCAAGAATCAGAGGAAGCCATGAAAAAAATCAACATGGCCTACACGGTTTTGAAAGTCGCTTATAAGAAATTTGAAACGCTCGCTGATCCAACCTAAGCACCCGACTTAAACGCCCCGCAACAAAACAAGATTGAACTGAACATGACAAAACCGGATAAACCTTCCAGCTTTGATGTAACGGCCCTTAAGGCGAATAGCAGTAAGTACACGACCATTCCGGATACATCCTACAGTGCCCGTGATGTGTTCGGCATTGATTGTGACTGGAAAATCCCGGGCTTCTCGGAGGCTAACGACAATGTTCCTGATGTCGATCCGACATACCAGTTCCATCCAGAAACCACGAAAGCCATCCTTGCCGGATTCATGTATAACCGACGCGTAATGATTCAGGGTTATCACGGAACCGGTAAATCAACACATATCGAACAGGTCGCCGCGCGCCTGAACTGGCCATGTATCCGAATCAACCTTGATTCCCATATCAGCCGTATTGATCTGCTTGGTAAGGACATGATTGTCTTAAAAGAAGGATTGCAGGTCACCGAATTCAAAGAGGGTATATTGCCATGGGCACTCCAAAACCCCGTTGCATTGGTGTTTGATGAATATGATGCCGGACGTCCAGACGTGATGTTTGTGATCCAGCGTGTTTTAGAGGCCGAAGGCCGATTAACCTTGCTCGATCAAAACACGGTTATCCGGCCACATCCGGCATTCCGCCTGTTCGCGACAACGAACACCATCGGCCTGGGCGATACAAGCGGCCTTTACCACGGAACGCAACAAATGAATCAGGGGCAGATGGACCGCTGGAATATTGTTGTGAATCTGAATTACCTGAAAACAAAAGATGAAATTGCCATCGTGCTTGCAAAACAGCCTGAATACGATACTAAAGAGGGCCGTGAAACCATCGGACAAATGGTGCAGCTCGCCAACCTCACACGACAAGGATTTATCAACGGCGATATTTCGACATTGATGTCCCCGCGTACGGTGCTTAGCTGGGCCGAAAACTACGCCATCTTTCAGGATTTACAAGAATCATTCTACGTATCGTTCCTGAACAAATGTGATGAGGACGAACGTTCGATCATCGGTGAGTATTTTCAGCGTTGTTTTGATGCCGAGCTGAAAAATTCTCAGGACATTGACGTTGCGTAATGTCCGATAAGACAGACGAGCTGGAAGACTTCAAACGGGCCACAGAATCAACGCTAAAGGCCATTGGCGCGGCGCGGCAGGCCGAGATAAGTTACAGCGCATCCCAAAAACCATATTTGGAAAACACGCATCTTCCGCAAAAAACATACGCGCTGCCCCTGCCCTCATCCGAAACGCATAAGTCGCGCACGTTAATACGCGGTATGGCGGATATGTACGGACATATCTCAAAACATCATGACCCGCGTTTGCATGATCCCTTCACATCAATGGATTCGGAACAGAAACAGTTTTTCAAGGCACTGGAAAAAGCACGATGCGAAACTATTGACACCGAACATATGAAAGGATCTCGCAGCAATATCATCAACGTCATTAACGAGAAATGTAAGCGCAAGAATTTTGAAAGTATCCGTATTCAACATGACAGTACAATGGTCGATATATTGTACCTTCTGGCATTTGAGTCCTTTACCGGCAAGCGCCTGCCGAAAAGCGCAAAAACACTTCTGGCCGATTGGGATGAATGGATAAAAAACCATGTTGATCATAAAGCCCTGAATACACTTGCCCAATACGTCCATGACCAGAAACGTTTTGCCGATCTGGCAAAAGATATGCTGGAAGACATGTTTGATACCGATTCGGAAACACAGGAAGACCCGGATGAGCCGCAAGAAGATCCGGATGATTCCGAAAATACCGGACCGGGTGAGGAAAACGCGGAGAGTGATCAGGAACAAACACCGCAGAATTCAGAAAAAAAAGAGCCGAATGAGGACAATAACGATAAGGAACAGGAATCCGAATCGCAAGGACGGCAATTATTTGACTATAGCGAATTTGATATTCCGTCCCTGCATGATGATGGTGATGGGGAACCTCCACCGATTCTGTTCGCACCGGAAAACGAATTTCCCGACATAACCGATTATCCAGACTACGGTATATACACAACGGAATATGATGAAATTATTGACGCAAAAACACTGGCCGATGCGCAGGAATTAAGGCGTTTACGCGGTGTTCTGGACCAACAACTATCTAAGCAGCAGGCGATTATCACCCGTCTTGCCAACCGCCTGCAACGGAAACTCATGGCCCGCCAAAAACGATCATGGAAATTTGATCAGGAAGAAGGGCTTCTTGATGCATCACGTTTGGCGCGTGTTATCGCCAACCCGACAACGCCCCTCACCTTCAAACAGGAGCACGAGGATAAATTCAAGGATACAGTCGTATCCCTGCTTATCGATAATTCGGGTTCGATGCGTGGTCGTACGATTAACATTGCCGCCATGACAACCGATATTATTGCCCGTACGCTGGAACGTGTGGGCATTAAGGTGGAAATCCTTGGTTTTACAACACGCGCCTGGAAGGGCGGAAAATCGCGCGATGCATGGATACAGAA
>JAUICS010000155.1 GCA_030427765.1 Alphaproteobacteria bacterium | reverse complement strand
ATGCCAACTTAAAAATAGCGGGTGCATGCCACGCAATTACCCTATTTTTATTGAGGAGAAATCGTTTTAAATGGCACCGATACTCAATTCATACAAAAACCAGCGCAAACGATCTTGTGACAGTTGCCGATATTGAAGCAGAGGCTTTTCTGGAAAATAATTTACCTGATTTATTGCCGGACAGTCTGGTTGTCGGTGAAGAATCCGTATCACGTAAAGACGTTTCAACGAGCCTGATTGAAACCAGTGAGAGTCCAATCTGGGTCATTGACCCTGTTGATGGGACTTATAATTTTGCACATGGAATCAATAGGTTCGGGCTTATGCTTGCGCTCGTGCACCGCGGCATTTCGGTTCATGGGTGGATCTATGATATTCCGCAAGATCGTATGTTTTATGCTGCACAAGGGCAGGGGGCAAGAGTTGATGGACAGGTTTTAAGTATAGATACGTCTGAGAAGCCTCTGGATGACGTTGAGGGCTTTGCCGGTATGATAAGCATGCCGGATCATATGAAACAGAATATCAAGGATTTCAGGGCGAAGCTGAAAAGCGTTGAATCCTACCGATGTTCGGCCTACGAATACATGGCACTTGCGGAAGGGAAACGTGATTTTTCTATCTACCGTATGATACAGCCTTGGGACCACATGGCAGGTACATTAATTGTGAAGGAAGCCGGCGGCGTATCAAAATACTGGGATGGCGGCGATTATATTTACGAGAAGACAACAAAAGGCCTCATCACCGCCAGAAACGACAATTTGTACAAAACGATACAAAACGTTCTAAACGGGTAAAGTTATCCCCGTTGTTATCCTTATCCACATTTCGGGTTTTATTTCGTCTTTTGTTTTTGCCAAAGGGCTAGGATTTCATCGAGTGTTAAATCAGTCATTTTGCGATCTGATTTTTCCAAATCGTCCTCCATGCCCTTAAAACGCGTCTCGAATTTTCGGTTCGTGGACCGAAGTGCACCTTCACAATCCACATTCATGAGGCGCGCTAAATTCGCGATCACGAAGAGGATATCCCCAAATTCTTCCACAACGTTGTTTTGGTCCTGAACCTCGACTGCGTGACGCAGCTCTTTTATTTCCTCATCCAGCTTATCCAGAATTTGTTCTGTTTTTGTCCATTCAAATCCTGTCCGTGATGCACGTTTTTGTAATTTTTGCGCCCGCATAAGGGATGGCAGGGCGAGGGCCACACCGTCCAGTGCACTTTTCTTTTCTGTGCTTTCTCTGCCCGCTTTACGGGATCGTTCCTTTTCCTTTTGAACTTCCCAAATGGCATTCACGTCGTTTTCATCATTTGCCGATCCGTCACCAAACACATGCGGGTGGCGTTCAATCATTTTATCGGCGACATGCTGCGCCACATCCTCGAACGTAAATAAATTATCTTCCGTTGCCATTTGGGCGTGATAGACGGATTGAAGCAGTAAATCACCAAGCTCATCCTTCAGGGAATCCCAATCCTCGTTCTCGATAGCATCGGCAACCTCATATGCCTCCTCAATCGTATAGGGGTAAATGGTTTTAAAACTTTGCTGCAAATCCCATGGGCAGCCGCCGTTCGGGTCGCGAAGGCGCGCCATAACCTTCAGCAGTTTTAACATCGGGTCAGTTTCCTCAAAAACGTCTTGATTGCTTGGTTTTCGTAATGGAAGGGACATAGTGTAACACCGTTTATTAATTGTCATTGCGAGGAGGGAAACGACGAGGCAATCCAGAAAATATCAAACTAGATTGCCGCACTCCCGTTGGTCGTTCGCAATGACATAGAAAGACCTTGTACTTTTTATGTACAGTAACTAAATTATTTATTCATTCTAAATGGAAATCACCGAATAACAAAGAAACCATGGCATTTATACCTGAGAAATACACACAATATACACCGGTTGGTTTGAAGGATCGAACCTGGCCGGATAAGGTTATCGACGCAGCCCCGATCTGGTGCGCGGTTGACCTGCGTGATGGTAATCAGGCCCTTATTAACCCCATGGATCTTGAACGTAAGATGAAGATGTATCAGCTTCTGGTTGATATAGGTGTGAAGGATATCGAAATCGGTTTTCCATCCGCATCGGAAATTGAATTCAATTTTGCACGTAAGATTATTGAAGAAAATCTGGTTCCTGATGATGTTCGTCCTCAGGTTTTGGTTCAGGCGCGTGAACATCTTATCCGTAAAACATTTGAATCGCTTAAGGGCGCAAAACAGGCGATCGTTCATATGTATAATTCTACATCGGTGGCGCAGCGCCGTGACGTGTTCAAAATGGACCCGAAGGGTATTCAGCAGTTAGCAGTTGACGGTATCATGCTGATTAAAGAATTGGCGCAGGATTATCCAAAAACGGATTGGACGCTACAATACTCACCGGAAAGTTTTACGGGGACCGAGCTTGAAGTTGCGCTTGATGTCTGTAACGCCGTGATTGAAACATGGGGCCCGACGCCGGATCATAAAATGATCATTAATCTGCCGTCCACGGTGGAAACATCCACACCTAATATTTTTGCCGATCAGATAGAGTGGATGAGCCGTAATCTAACGCAGCGCGATTCCATTATCCTTAGCGTGCACACTCATAACGACCGCGGTACGGGGATTGCGAGTACGGAACTTGCCCTTATGGCTGGTGCGGAGCGTGTCGAAGGGACATTGCTTGGGAATGGTGAGCGTACCGGAAATGCCGATATCATTAATCTGGCGATGAATATGTATTCGCAAGGTGTTCATCCTGGACTGGAGCTTGGCAACCTTGCCGATATCGTGAAGACGGTTGAGGAATGTAACCAGATTGAAACGCATGTGCGCCATCCATATGCAGGTGAACTCGTGTTTACTGCTCTGTCCGGTTCGCATCAGGATGCGATCAAGAAGGGGCTGGAGGCCCATCAGAAAGAGGCGCGTAATCATTGGGATGTTCCGTACTTGCCGATTGATCCGACCGATGTCGGACGTGCCTATGAAACAACTATCCGTATTAATTCGCAGTCTGGTAAGGGCGGAATTGCCTATGTTCTTGAGCAGGAATATGGTTTCAAAATGCCAAAGGCGCTTCAGGTTGAATTCTCGCAAGTTATCCAGAAAATTGCCGATAAGACAGCGAAGGAAATTTCATCCGGTCAAATTTGGGAAGCATTTGAAGGGGAGTATCTGAAGCAGGATAAAGGGTACCGTCTAGAATCCCTAAAAACCGATTATTTTGAAAATGATGAGGGTGAGGAAGAAAAGATAGTTGTTCATGCGCGCGTCAAAAATAACGACGATGACACGGCCATCGAATTTGATGGGGAGGGCAATGGCCCCGTCAGTGCGTTTATCAACGGTTTTCGTAAGGCACTTAATGTGTCGTTTAAGCTCAATAATTATGAGGAGCATACGTTGTCGAATAGTAGCTGCGCTCAAGCTGCCGCTTATGTATCCTTGCTTAATTCTGATGGTAAGGAATTTTATGGCGTGGGTACAGATTCAAATATTGTGCGGGCATCCGTAAAGGCAATTTTGTCGGCACATAATCGTATAAATAAGGGATAGTAAACATGCCGCATTGTGTTTTGGAACACCACGCCGATATGACGTTTAACGAAAAGAAGGTTTTATCAGGTGTTATTGATTTGATGAGCCGGACAGAATTATTTGGCTTGCCGGACATTAAGGCCCGATCAATTGGATACGTACATTCCGTGGTTGGTGATGGTTTCGGTGACAATAAATTTGCTCATTTGACGATATCGATACTGGAAGGACGTCCCGAAGATAAGCTTGTCGAACTGGGCAATGATTTGTTTCAGTTTTTGAAGCATCAATTCCCTGAAGTGTCGGCCATCACGGTTCGTATCGAAAACATGTCCAAGGTCACTTATTTTAAATAGTTTTTGTCTCCATTTATTCGTGTATTTCGCTTTTGCACAAAAGTGAAAACTGGGGTACTATCTTATTCGCAGTGCACAAATGCACAATTCTATTAGTGGGGTCACATTGAAACAGAACACTCTCGATGTAGTCGGACCTTCTTCCGATTCCGTTACCAAAATTCTTACGGCCGATGCCGTTTCTTTCCTGACGCTTTTGCATGATGAGTTTTATGAGCGTCGTAATCAACTTCTTAAGAAACGTGATGAACGTCAGGTCGAGTTTGATAAAGGGGTAAAGCCTGATTTTCGTAAGGATATTGGTCCGATAAGGGATGCAAAAAGCTGGCGTGTAACTCCGCCACCAAAGGATATCGAGGATCGCCGTGTTGAAATTACAGGTCCTGTGGAACGTAAAATGATGATTAATGCCCTGAATTGCGGTGCAAAGTGTTTCATGGCCGATTTTGAAGACTCCTTGTCGCCGACGTGGGAAAACGTGATTGAAGGTCAGGTGAATACGTTTGAGGCGTTTCGCGGAACGTTGGAATTCACCGATCCGAAATCCGGTAAGGAATATAAGCTTAATGATACTGTCGCGCAGATGTTGCTCCGTCCACGCGGGTGGCATTTGCCGGAAAAGAATATTCATTATTTATCTGAACCTGCTTGCGCAAGTCTGGTTGATTTTGGGCTGCTGGCCATTCACAATTTGAAATACCGTGTCGAGCAAGGTTCAGGCCTCTATCTTTATGTGCCGAAACTGGAAAGTGCAGAGGAAGCGCAACTATGGGCGGCGGTCTTCCGGTTCACAGAGGATCATTTTGGTGTTCCGCGC
>JAUICS010000154.1 GCA_030427765.1 Alphaproteobacteria bacterium | reverse complement strand
CTTTTACCTTCAGACCTTCGTTTGAACCGTCAAACAAACTTACATGTGTCGTTTCAACATTGTCGGGAAGACTATCTGTTATAACCTCGAAACCATGATTTTGACTGGTGATTTCCACTTTGCCAGTGGCTAAATCCTTTACAGGATGGTTTGCGCCGCGATGCCCCAAATGCATTTTTCGGGTTTTGGCGCCAAGGGCGAGGGCAAGCAGTTCATGACCAAGGCATATCCCGAAGATTGGCTTTCCTGCCTTCATCAATTCCTGAATGACAGGAACGGCATATTGAGCCGTCGCATCAGGGTCACCGGGACCATTCGATAGGAAGATACCGTCCGGATTATGTGATAATATGTCTTGGGCTGATGCCGTTGGCGGCACAACCGTTACGGCGCATCCAACCTCGACAAGGTTACGCAGGATATTACGTTTCGCGCCGTAATCAATAGCAACAACTTTGTACTTTAGATTTTCGGGAACTGTATAGCCATTATCTTGCTCCCATGTCTTTTCTTTCCATTCATACGTCTCTTCAGTCGCAACCTTGATGGCAAGGTCCATGCCCTCAAGGCCCGGCCATTCTTTTGCCTCTTTAATCAGATCAACAACGTTGAAACGGTCTACGGGGTCATGACAAATGACCGCGTTCGGTGCACCCGTATCACGAATACGCTGTGTCAAGGCTCGTGTGTCAATGCCGCAAATCCCGGGGATATTGTGTTCCTTAAGCCATGTGTCAAACGAACTCATCGCACGCCAGTTTGATTGTTCGGTAATCGCTTCGCGGACAACCAGACCGCATGATGCCGGAATAGTTGTTTCATGGTCTTCGTTATTTGCGCCGACATTACCGATGTGCGGGAAGGTAAATGTAATGATCTGTGCGGCGTAACTCGGGTCCGTTAAAACTTCCTGATAACCGGTCATACTGGTGTTGAAACATAACTCACCAACACGTTTTGTATCTGCGCCAAACCCGTATCCTTCGAAAACCGACCCATCTGCGAGAACCAGCCGTGCGGTGGTTTTGCCTACTGTATGGTTTGGGCTTGTGCTTGTGTCGTCGCCCTTTACACTGTTGTCTACGGCCATGATCTGTATATTATGTGTATATGAATTTTGAATGTGATAACGTATTTCCCTATTAAAAATCAAGGGAAACTATATCACTTTGATGAATACTCACAATGAAAACGCATTTTAAAAACAAAAATAACAACGTATAAGGGCTATCATGAGTGACAAAAGAAATGAAATTAATGACGCGTTAAAAGCCGCCATGCGTGAAAAGGATCAGGTTGCGGTGTCTACAATCCGTCTGATTATGGCGGCATTGAAGGACCGCGATATTAATGCACGCGGTGAGGGGAAAGGCGATACGGTTCCGGACGAAGAAATTCTGGGGATGTTGCAATCAATGATTAAGCAACGTCAGGATTCATCAAAAGTCTACTGTGACGGTGGCCGCGAAGATCTCGCTGATCGTGAGGAACAGGAAATTGTCATTATTAAACGTTTCTTACCGGCACAAATGAATGATGACGAAATCAAGGACGCTGTTGAAGGCCTTATGCTAGAACTTGATGTCAAGGATATTAAGGAAATGGGCAAGGTTATGGCGGAGCTAAAGACCAGATTTGCCGGTCAAATTGATATGGGTAAGGCCAGCAGCATCGTTAAGCAAAAGCTTGCTGCTTAAAATTCTTTTTTAAAAATATGAAAAATAGTTGACTTTTTCTCTTTATAGGCGTAGTTTCTGCTGTAATTTTTATAAAAAATAACGTTTGCGTTATAAAAAATTACACAGATGAGCGGTAGAGAGATGAAAAAAGGCAATCTTAAAAAGACATTTTTTAAATGCACGGTCACATTGGCATTGGCGGCGGCACTTGTTCCGGTTGCCTTTGAATTGGTGGCGTTAGGTGCGGGTGTGACAGGTGCGGTTGTGACAAGTGACTTTGGTGAATTTGTTGGTAACGTCGGTGAATTTGTTGGTAACGTCGCCCGCGATTTTTATGTTGTAAAATTTGGTGTAGTCCAAAACTTCGCGTTCGATAGTGCGGCTATCCCGGACGGTGCAAATGGATTTGGCTTCTTAAGCAGTGTTGCAGATGTCTTTGACTGGAACGCCTATGAATGGGCGGCTGAGTGGCTGCAACGCAATGAAAACGTAATGTTTAGCACAATCGGATGTACCGATGAAATCGGCACGGCATCACATAATATGACACTATCAGGCGCGCGCGCGGATGCAGTTACAGACAAATTGATAGGTCTGGGTGTAAACGCAGAACAAATTACATCGACCGGAATTGGTGAGGCATGTCACGTAAACGGATCCGGAGTGAATGAAAGTGTTCGCGGGGCAGATTCACGGGCAATTGCCATTACGTTAAGCGGTACAACCAATGATTATTCCGGTTATTTCTGGCCATTGCTTGGTGGTATTGCAGCTGCGATTGCAGCTGTTTCAAGGGTGACGGGCTGTCATAAAGGCCGCTGTGATGTGCGAAAACGTGAAGTAGAACCTCTTCGTTCACAATGCGCAACTTTAGAGGGTGAATTGCAACGTGAATGTGACAGTCACGCTGCCACAAGACAAGCTGCCGGTATCGTTGAACCTGATCCGGCCGACGTTCATAGATTTCAGATTTAATCAAATACCCGTTTAATCCAGTATCACTGGATGACAAGCCCATTTGTTTATACTAATAATGGTGCATGTCCTTTGATGATCGATTTTTAGACGAAATTCGTAACCGCCTGACGCTGTCCGAAATTATCGGGCAACGCGTAACATTAAAACGCGCGGGTAGAGAACATAAAGGGTGCTGCCCATTCCACAATGAAAAAACACCGTCCTTTACCGTTAATGACGATAAGCAGTTTTATCACTGCTTCGGCTGTGGCGCGCATGGCGATGTTATTGGTTTTGTGATGAACCATGATAATCTCTCATTTGTCGAGGCGGTGGAAATACTTGCCGGTCAGGCCGGCTTGCAGATTCCGAAAATGGACCCTGTGCAGGCCAAGAAGGAGCAGAAACGGAAAGATATTTATGCGCTTCTGGAAATGACGGCAACCTGGATGCAGGAACAATTGGTCGCAACAAAAAATAATGACGTTCTGGAATATGTGACCGGGCGCGGCATTTCACAGGAATCAATGGATGTATTTCGCATCGGTTATGCCCCGTATGATGCGGGTGAATTGCTTAATCTTTACCGTGAGAATAAGGCGTCGGAGAATGACATTCTGGAAACAGGATTGTTTCGCAAATCAAAAAAGAACGGTGATTTGTTTCCGTTTTTCCGTGAACGTGTGATGTTTCCGGTAACGGATCGGCGCGGCCGCATTGTGGCATTTGGCGGTCGGCTTGTGCCGGATCATATGCGTATGCCGGAATACGGTGATTACAAGGCACCGAAATATTTGAACTCGGGCGACAGCAGCTTCTTTCACAAAGGAGAGATGCTTTATGCTGAGGCGATAGCACGGCAGGCCGTAACGGATGACCACAGTCTTCTTGTTGTTGAAGGGTATATGGACGTTATCGCGTGTTATCAATACGGATTCCAGGCCGCTGTGGCACCTTTGGGTACGGCCGTGACAGAAGAACAAATTCTGGCGTGCTGGCGGATGATCGTTGAAAACGAGAAGGTCCCGATTGTTTGTTTTGATGGCGATAACGCCGGTTACCGCGCGGCGCAGCGTGTGTGTGAACGCGTCATGCCGCTTTTGAAACCTGATCACTCATTGTCATTTGCATTCCTGCCGGAAGGGGAAGATCCGGACAGTTTATTGAAAAATAGCGGCAAGTCGGCATTCCGGAATATTTTGCAACAAGCCATGCCGCTGAGTGAATTTTTGTGGAAGCAGGAATATGATGGGCGGGATTACACTACACCCGAATCTCGCGCCGGTCTGGAAAAACGTCTTGAAAACATCGTTTTGAATATTGCCGATCGTGATGTGCAGTATTTCTATCGCCAAGTCTTTCGTTCGAAAGTTCGGGAGGCGTTTTTTAGATATCAAAAAAGCGGTAAATTTTCAAAGAATAACAATAATAGCCGTTTTTCCGCGAATCGGGGGCAGGGTGATTCGGCGTACTTGAACGCGGAATTGTCGCGTCCGACCAAAAACGCGCATGTTTTACGGGAAAAAATTGTGTTATCCATCATAATTAATTTTCCGGAGATTTTTAATCTTTATGAGGATGATATCGAGGGTTTGCACTTCAATAGTGCGGATCTTGACAATTTACGTCAGAGTATCATTTCTGTTTTATCGGAAAATGAAGCGATTACGCGGGATGAGTTGGTTAATGAGCTAACGAAAAATGGGTTTGACAACGATCTGGATAATATATTATCAGATTATGTCTACCTGCATGCGCAGTTTGCTAAGCCCGGAAGCGATTTTGAGAAAGTAAAACTCGGTTGGAAAGAAACAATTGATTTTCTTAACAAGAAGGTACGTAAGGTCGCGGTTGGCAGTTAGGGCGTATGAATTGTGTAAGACAGTAAAACGATAACGATTGTTACATGGGGTAACGGACACATCACATTTTATTGTAAGAAGCAGATCTGAAATATTTGCACAAATATAGATTTATAAGGGATCATTTCTTATTTTTACTGTGCATGGGAGTTTAAAAACATTTCAATCTGGTTTAAATCATTAAAGAATGGATTATTTTAATGGCATTAACGA
>JAUICS010000153.1 GCA_030427765.1 Alphaproteobacteria bacterium | reverse complement strand
ACCGTGTTGATATCACGACCGGTTTTGATGGCGCACGTATTCATGTCTATGGCCATAATGACACGGATGGTGATGTTATCATCGTAGTAAAAGGGCCGCAGGATAACATGGTGGTCCGCCGTAAGCGTCAGGTTGTCGGCATGTGGATTAACCGCCAGAATATTGAATTCAAAAACGTCTACACATATTACGATTTTGCGGCGACCGGAAACCTTGCCAATATCGGAAACGGCGATATTTACCGCGAGCATGATATTGGTCTGGATTATCTGGATTACGCGAGTGAGGAAACATCCACCAAGGAAAGCAAGATATCCCGTTTCCACGAGGCATTAATTCGTATTAAGCAAAGCAAAAGCCTTTATCCGCTCCAGCCGCAGGAAATTCAAAATATCTCAGACCAGTTCTTTAAAACGGCATTTGATTTGCCACCAAACGTTCCCACGGGCCGTTATAAGGTCGAGGGATATTTATTTAGGGGCGGTGAGATTGTTGATACCACATCTCTTGATTTTCGGGTCGGGCAGGTTGGTAACAGTGCGGAAATATATAAATTCGCACACGGACAATCTTTATTTTACGGTATTGCGGCGGTGTTGATTGCCATTGGGCTTGGGTGGAGTGCGAATTCAATTTTACGCAAAGATTAAGGTGACTGTGAGATGACGAAGAAGAACACAAACGAAGAAACGGCTAAGGTCGCGGATGAAGGTGCCGGTGTTGCAAGTGTAAACCCGCAGCCTGTATATGCCGTCGTTGCAAACGATACGGAAGAATTTCAATTATCCCTGCGTTATGCCGCGCGTCTTGCGCAAAAGGACAACGCCCATGTCGGTATAATCTATGTGATTGATGAGGGAGAATTCCACCATTGGGGCGGTGTTGAATCCATGATGCAGGATGAAATGCGCAAGAATGCGGAAACCTTTCTGTGGGAAATGGCAAAAAAAATCAATGATTTGAATAAGGCTAAGCCGGTGTTTTACATTGCCGAAGGGGCGAAGGAAGATGCCATCGTTGAAACGATTAACAATGACCCGTCAATAAAAACGGTTATCCTGTCTGCCAAGGCATCGTCATCGGGGCCGGGGCCGCTGGTAAGTTATTTTACCGGAAAGGGGCTTGGAAAATTACCGGTTCCCCTTACATTAGTTCCGGGCAACATGCTGCCCCACAAAATTGATAGTAATTTAGGTATAGCCAGTAAACACGACGAGTAAGATAAGCGAGTAAACATGTTTATACAGGTGGAACAAACACCAAACCCGGACACATTGAAATTTATTCCCGGTAAACCCGTTATGCCGGACGGCACAGCCGAATTTAAATCGGATGAGGACGCGGAGCGTTCGCCACTTGCCAAGGCATTATTCGATATTCCCGATGTGGTAAGTGTGTTTTATGGCAGTGATTTTGTATCCGTTACCAAAACCGGCGAAAAAGAATGGCTTTTGATTAAACCAAAAGTGCTTGGTCGTATTATGGAGCATTACACAAGTGGTGCCAGTCTGTTTAATGATGAGCCGCAAGTGAACAACTCAGGTAGTGATGCCGATGATCTGGATGATGATATTACAAAACAGATTAAGGAACTTTTGGACACACGTGTGCGTCCGGCCGTGGCCATGGATGGCGGTGATATTACGTTTGAACGTTTTGAAAACGGCATTCTGTACCTAAAAATGCAGGGTGCATGTTCGGGGTGCCCCAGTTCAACAGCCACGTTAAAAGTCGGCATTGAAAATATGATGCGTCATTTTGTTCCGGAAGTAATGGAAGTCCGCCCAGTTGAGGGGTAAATGTCGAGGGTTAAGTTCGTTTGGCTAGTTCGGCGTGCCCTGAATAACATATGGAATGCCAAGAACTTCCCAGTATGACGGTTTGTCCGTTTGCGCTTGTTCAAACCGCCCTATCATACATTGAAGGTGTCCTGCTAGGTTGTCAAATGTTTCATCAAACCGCACCTCAATACGGTTACGACCGATAACATCAATTTTTCCGGTTCTGTTCGTGGCTGTTGAGCAACTTAAATGTTCAAGATCGCCGTCGGTAAAATGGTGAAATGTAAATCCAAATGCGGGCGGATTGTCCGATGAAATACCGCTGCCGCTGACATCCGAAACATGCATGGGATAGGACTTTAGAAGTTTTTGAAACCGGTCGATTTCGCCGTTCGCATCCGTCATCATATTTCGCGGCAGGGATAATATATCCGACCCGTGATGTGCCACCCCGGGATGTTGGTCGAACGCCCCCGCGAAAATGGAGTTTGCAATTATATCCTGCGTGAAGGAATGTACCCCGTTAGGATAGGCAAACAGGGCGGGTTCATAACCGATTTTTTCACGAAATACGGAACGTGCCGAATTGATCGAAGCCTCGATGTTGTCGGAGTGTTCACCAATTATCCCAAAATCCACAAGGCCGGACGACTTAAGCTTTTCAATATCGTTCCAGGTTATGGTGTAACCGCGGCTGCGTGAAATTTTCTCCGGCGCGATGAATACGGTGAATGGAATATCCATATCAAGAAGTAACTGCATCGCCGATCGATGCGCTGACGTGTAACCAGTATCAAATGTTATGCCGACTGTGCGTTCATGCAACACATCTTCATTCCGGAGGGCGAAAACGATGTCCTGCACGCGGGCGACCTTATAGCCATGGTCCAGAATTTCCCGAATATGTTTGATGAACCGGCTTTCCCGAATACTGGATTCGGGTTCATAATCTTCGTTGATTTTCAGGTAGGAAAGGATAATAGCCTGCCCGTTGACGGAACTGTTCTTCTTGGAAAAATGCGGTGATGTTGTGCTGAATGCATATCCGTGCCCGGCCATGCCCAGCACGATTACCATCATCATGAAAAATCCAAGAGTGCGAAACGCAATCAAATTTTGAATATATGCCTTATACATGCCTGATGAGTTGACTGTTATTCTGAATGACCTAATCTTATCATCAATACGATAACAAGGAGCTTAATTATGTCGGCCACTGCAGAAAATAAAGTAACAGGGCGCACCCCAAACGCCAATAACCCAATTGATGATGATGCACGGAAAACGTTATTTCTGGATGCCAGAACATTTAATAATTGGCAGGATAAACCTGTTGAGGATGCAGTATTGCATGAGTTACACGACCTTGTGAAATACGCGCCGACAAGTGCCAATTGTTCACCGATGCGCGTTGTTTTTGTGAAATCACTGACGGCAAAAGAACGTTTGAAACCGCATCTTGATAAGGGGAATGCCGATAAAACCATGTCGGCACCGGTAACCGCTATTATCGCGCAGGATATGGAGTTTTATGAGCATTTGCCGAAACTCTTTCCGCATACGGACGCCCGTAGCTGGTTTGCCGGCAATGACAAGAAAATTGCAGAAACGGCATTTCGTAACAGCTCCCTTCAGGGCGGGTATTTCATCCTTGCCGCGCGCGGGCTTGGACTTGATTGCGGTCCGATGTCAGGATTTAATGAAGATGGGCTGAACGGTGAATTTTTTGCGGATACGCCATATAAGGTAAATTTCATATGTAACCTAGGCTACGGCGACCCAGAGGGCCTGTTTCCGAGGAGTCCACGTTTTGATTTTGATGACATCTGCAAAATCATATGACGGGCAAGCCACTAAATATTCTGGCATTTGATACGTCGCTACAGGGACTGTCTGTCGGCGCCTTAAATCAGGAGGGTGGCAAACATGCGTCCTATGTTGATGATGAGCCGCGCGGTCAGGCCGAAAAGCTTATTCCGGTGGCGCAGGATGTTTTGCAAGAATGCGGCATCGGGTTTGATGATCTGGATATGATCGTAACGACAAAAGGGCCGGGTGCGTTTACCGGTTTACGAATTGGCTTGTCATCCGCAAAAACATTCGCCATGTTTCCGGACGTAAGGGCGATTGGCATCCCGACTTTGGAAGCGGTTGCATACGATGTGATGCATAGGGGCAATATCACAGGCAAGTTTGCCGTTATCGGTGAAACAAAACGTCGTGATTTTTATATCCAGATTTTCGATGAGGGTGGTAAGCCTGTCTCGGAGCCTGAAGCAAAGGAGATTGAGGATATTGAGCAGATGCTCGGCCCTGATGAGTTGACGCTGGCCGGTGACGGCGTTTCCCGTTTTCTGGATACATCACAGCGTGAATGGAACATACAGTATTTGCCGGATTTTAGTGTAATTGATCCGCAATCCTTGTGCCACATGGGCCTCGATATTTTTACGAATGGCATGCAGGATAATTTTGATCTGGAGCCGATTTATCTTCGCGGAGCGGATGTATCAGTGTCAAAGCAAAAATTCCGGAAAATCGAAGGAAGCTTTGCATAAATTAATAATAAAGAAACATGCAATTATTGTTCCGATCCACCCTATTACTGAAAAAAATAAATATTATAAGAATAATTCACAAAGAATATTGAAAATCATATACAATAATACTATATGAGTAGGGTTATACCCTTTGGGTGGTAAATTTTAATAAGAGGAATGTTATGAGTGAGCAACCAAGCCACATAGATTTATTGTCGTTTACAACGGAAATCGTATCGTCACACGTATCGAACAATACGCTGTCACCACAAGAGGTGACCGGCTTAATTGAACAAGTATATGCAACGCTGGTTAATGTTGGTAAGAGCGGTGCAGCGGTTCAGCAGAAACCACAACCGGCCGTGTCCGTTAAACGGTCGATCCAGCCGGATTACCTTGTATGCCT
>JAUICS010000152.1 GCA_030427765.1 Alphaproteobacteria bacterium | reverse complement strand
AATCCAACTGACCGTAAAAGTTGGAAAAGAGTGATTACCAATCGAGGCCTTTTTTATCTTCAACAAACCCGATTGCCTGATTACCCTCTTGGTTATAGCTGAGCTTATCGAACGCCAGACTCTTTGCGATGGCAATGCCCCGTCCATGGCCTAAACCCGCCCTGCCCGGATCAATATCGAAATATTTTTGCCAATCGAACCCGTTCCCCTTATCCGTAATAATAATGTAGGTGCCGCCATCTTTTTTGGTAAAAAGTGCTTCGGCGAATTTATTTGCAAATTCGGGAATTTCAAGGCGCATTTTCACCTCTTCCTCCCAACGTTTTTCGGCCAGAAGTTCGGCTTTATACTGATACCCAATATCAAGATTACCGTGTTCGATAGCATTTAGTCCGATTGCACGTACGCCGGTCAGGATATTACTGTTTCCCGGGAATAAATCTTTTGTAAATTCCAGGACCAATGAGAGGTCCTTTAACGTACGAAATTTAAGTTTACAGGTTTCCAGAAGGGTCAAATATTCCAGATTGGGATTTTGATATCCGCTTTCCATAGCTTTCATCATAGTATTGCCGTGAAGTTTACGTGCACTCATTATATTCCCAATATACGGTGCATTAGCGTTCGTTGAAAGCCGTTTTTAAAGATTGATGAATTGGTTTTAACAAATACTGCATAATTGTTTTCTTACCAATGATAATATCTGCAATAACGGTCATGCCAGGTTGAACCATATTATTCTGATCACTTCCTACATAATTCCGATCAAGCTGTATACGACCGTTATAAAAGCTATCACCAGATTCATTTACAAATGTTGTGGCGGAGAGAAATTCAAGCGTACCGGGGACGGTTCCGTATCGAGAGAAATCAAAGGTTGAAACCTTTAGCTTCACTTTGTCCCCGACGTGCACATATCCAATGTTATCAGGTGGAACCCGCACCATGGCGACCAGTTTCTTATCTAAAGGCACAATTTCCATCAAAACCTGACCGGGTTGAATTACACTTCCAACCGTATTGATTTCAAACCCCTTGATGATTCCGCGTGTTGGCGCGCGTATATCCAGACGGCGTGATCTATCTTCTAACTTACCGAGCACCTCAACCGTCTGAATAATTTCTTGCTCAACCGATTCAAGGCTTTGGAAATCCTCGTCCAGATTTTTGGCATCCAAAGATGCAAGTCGTTTCTGAAATTCCTGCAAAGAAAATTCCGCCGTAACAATCTGATTCTGAAGATTGTCAACTTCACCCTGCAGGTCATTAAGACGTTGTTTTGTTTCCAGAAATCGCACTTCGGAGATAATGCCATCTTCCATTAATTCTTTGCGCGTATTGAATAATGATTCAGCAATTTTTTTATTGTTAATTGTCGTCATCATGCGAATTTTCAGAATATCAATCGCATTCTGGCGCTGCGCAATCTGGTCAAGCAGTACTTGCCGCTCCTTGTCCTCAGCATCTATTGATGCGTTATACATATTTAACTGATCCGCCACTTTTTCAGCATGATTATCAAGGTATTGAGAATAATCAGGGTCCTTATTCTTCACCTGTGCCTCAAAACGAATCCGTTGAAGCTTTAAATTCAGAAGTTTTTGGCGAGTCCGTTCCAGATCCTTTACAGTATCCACACTATCAAGGCGCATAAGAAGGTCACCTTCATTAACAATATCTCCCTCTTTAATCGTTATTTCTTTAACAATTCCACCCTCAAGATGCTGGACTACCTGCTGGAAACCCATCGGAATGATTTCCCCCTGAACCCGGGCGATTTCCTCAACACGTGTGATCGATGCCCAGATGATAAAGGCAAGCACAGAAAGACTGATGACAAGGATACTTATGCGGACAACCTGCGGGGCAACGGCCTCCTCAAGCCTTACGGATTGGGCAAGATAACGTAGCTGCCGACTGTTACGCGCAGCGCGTTCCGGCAGTACCTCTCCCTCCTCGTTATCTTGTTTATTTTCCTCACTCATTCAAATAACACATCCACAGGATCCAGTTTGTACGTACGGTCTAAATTTAACGTTAAAATCCAGTCCGAAAGTGCCAGATAGTCGGCACGAAAAGTCACGAATAGCAGTGTACGCTTTCCACGCAATCGGTCAATCGAACGATACAGCAAACTTCCGATATCCCCTTCCTGAAACTGATTTGGCAATTCATCAATAACAACGATCGGCGCCTCCTGCACATGCATACGGCATAGCGCAAGTTTAAAGCTGAATGATGGGGACATATAACGCTGCCCCGCAACAAATAAAGGCGTATCCATACCGTTTGGTAAGGCCGCTATATCCTCGGTTGCTCCGCTAAATTCAAGGGCACGCTCAACATCCTCGTAGGTGGCAAGTGGATTACTGATCCGAATATTATCGATAATACTTCCCTGATAAAAATCATGAATTTGTGGGATATACGAAATTTGGCGGCGAATATCACGAACATCCAATTGACGCATATCAAAATCGTCAATACGAACATAACCGTTATTGATGTTGTACATGCCCTGAATAATCTTGAATAACGTGGATTTACCCGTTCCGGCTGGCCCTGTGATCGCCATGGCCTGACCGGCCTCCAGCGTAAATGACAAGTCCTTGAAAACAAAATTACTATCCTCGCTGTAGCGCATGCTTACATTTTCGAATGTAATCTTTCCCTTAATTTTTGGAAGTTTAGAGACTTTCTGTGCAATCGTTTCTTCACTTTCCAGCTCCATAATCTGGTTTACCTGCCCTACGCTGCTCCGTAACTGTTCAATACGCGGGATAGATAGGCATAAGCTCTGGAATGGCCCTAAAACACGCCAAATCAAGATCATTGACGCCACCAAGCCCCCGGTCGACATGTCCCCGTTCCAGATCAATGTTGTTCCATAACCAATCAGCAGTATAAGCGCAATCATTGAGAGCGCCTGTGTAAGTGTTTCAGCAAAGCTGCCTAGCCACTGCATCCGGAAGTGGGACGTTGCATCCCGTCCGGAAAGCTGCCTGAATTTCTGGAACCACAAATCGAACATTCCATTACTTTTGATTGTGGCAATCGATTCCATGGTTTCCAGAATAAATTGCTGCCGAACCGTACTGGCCTTAGCCGATTTTCGAATTTGAAGGACCTGTATCCGACGCAATATAAAGAACACAACAACCATAACACAAGCCATGCCGGCAGGGACGATTACAAGCCAACCCGCCACCAAGTAAATAATAATAAGGGATAGAACGGTAAACGGAATTTCGATGGCAGATAAAAACACCCCGCCACTAAAAAAATCTCGGGCACTTTCAAATGTACGGATACGTGCAATCTGCCCCGTCAAAGATGCATTTTCAATGTATTGCGGCGTTAGATTCAGCATATGTGCAAAAATCTTATTACCAACAATATTGTCGACACGCGCCGTTAGCCATGACATAGACCGCGACCTGAGTTTCCTGAGAAGCCATTCAACGTAAAGGGCCATCACCATGCCTGACGAGAGCATAAACAGGGTATCTGCGGCTTCGGAACTCAGCACCCTGTCATAAATCATCATAATAAAGATTGGCGGGGCAAGTGCGAATATATTCAGGACCAACCCAATTAGAAAAATCTGGCCAAATGTCCCTTTAAAACGGCTTAAAACACCGCCAAACCAAGAATAACCAGTAATATCACGAATGAACTTTGACGTTGTTGTTTTTGAATCGTCATATGGCTTAAAGAGATAGAAAAACGATTCCTTGAACGAAATCTCTGATCCCTCCTCAACCGTTTCATACTCTGATTTACTTGCGTTGTAGCAATACCAGCCGTCGCGTGTTTTGTTTATTACGACATAAATATCGTCTTCTTCGGATTTCGGTTCCAGCAACATTGGAAACAGGCGCGTATCAACATCCGACAATGTTGATTTAAACAAGCGTGAGAAATAGTTCAAATTCGCCATTGCATTCAGAACATCAAGCTTATCAATGATCGCATGACGGAACGGCATGGCCGATAGAATGACGTGAAGCTCAGTCTTAGGTTCTTTTGCAATAATCAACGCATACAGAACGTTTTCCCATTCTGTTTCTTTTGCCCCCTGCTGCATAACAATAGGACGAAGGCGTTTTTTGAGTGTTTGAACGGCATCAAGCGGTTTATCAAACTTGCGTTCGGCAAAGGTCGCCCCTTCCCGCTTCAAATTCGCCAATTCTGTGATATTTAAGTTTGCTTCCGACAAGATACAGAAATGTAATTAAGGTTTATAAGTATTACAGATGTTAAATATAACGATAAACCATGCCTTACGCACGCATTAATGTTCTATTTTCAATAGTGTAATAGCTATCAGACAGTGAACTCAGATTTTTATCGTTCGATATAAGGATAATCGTGACGTTCCCCTTCAACTTACCTAGTAGACGGAAGACAATATTATAACTATCAAAGTCCAAATCCCGGTTTGGTTCATCGAATAACAGGATTTTTGGCTTCATGGCCAGTGTACGCGCAATCGCGATACGTTGACGCAAATCCTGCTGAACAACATCACTGGTCTTCCCGCTAAGCAGAGTGTCATAGCCTGATGGTAACTTCATTATTTCCTTATTTAGCTCAATCAACCCCGCGGCCTTTTGTGCCTCTGCCTCCGGTGTAAGGCCAAAACGTGTGATGTTATCACGAATGGTGCCACGGAATAACGTTCCCCGGCTTTCCACAAAACCGATATGTTTTGGTAATTCCTGCTGCGAATACTTGTTTACAGGGTGACCATCA
>JAUICS010000151.1 GCA_030427765.1 Alphaproteobacteria bacterium | reverse complement strand
TCGGAAATCCAGCGGTAACAATTTTGCGATGACAGGAAGTTTGTATCGCCATCAAGGAACAAAAGGCGCTCCGTAATATTGCGTTTGATCATCTGTTTTTCGACGCGTTTGAAAGCGTTGTTATTTTCATCATCCAGTTCCTGAAAATGTTTGTTATCAACGCCGTTATACAAAACTTCGCCGGGCCCCGTCGGAAATGTACTTAGAAAATCGTTATACAGATGCTCCATGATATGCAGACCATCAAATGTTTCAATCTCGAACGCCTCCCCCTGCATACGCAATCCCTTGCCCGGCAGGAATTCAATCCCCTGCCCCTCAAGCGCGTTTGTAAGCGCACTTAGCGTATCCCGGCGCGGCGTCACAATCCCGCGTTCCAGATTGTTGAGAGCATTCAGGGACACTTTTGAAACATCGGCCAGTTTTTTCTGGCTCCAGTTCAGGAGGGCACGTCCCGCACGTATTTGATCAGCATCAACCATAACAATCCCCTTTTTTTTTATTGAATAAAGTGTAACGTTAAATGTGTAAATAAACCATCTTAATAAACAATATTGATGAGATAACATTTTTATGACCAATAATCACGATTTTATTTTGCATGCCATGGAATTTGACGGCAAAGGCGGTGCAAAGCCGGTATCAATGGATGAAATGGAACACAGAATGCAGTCCAAACAGCCAACATGGTACCATTTCGATGCCGATCACCCGGGAACTCAGCAATGGCTTGACAACCACTCCGATAATTTTGATGAGGTCATTATTAACTCCCTGCTAGAACGTGAAACACGACCACGTGTAGTTGACCACAATAATGGCCTGATCGTCATTCTGCGCGGTGTGAATTTGCAGGAAGGCGGATCGCCGGAAGACATGATCTCGATCCGCATATGGGTTGATAAGGACAAAATTATTTCAACACGCCTCAGAAAACTTAAGGCCGTACAAGATATCCGCGAAAGCCTTGATAACGGAACAGGTCCGAAAACAACGTCGGACTTCATAGTTTCAATCGTCACGCGCCTTCTTATCCGCATGGAAAAGGTTTTAACCGATCTGGATGATCGCACAGACACAATCGAGGAACGCATTCTTGATAAACCAACGCTTGAGGATCGTCATGATATAGTAACTATCCGGAAACAGGCCATTATCATGCGCCGTTACATTGCCCCGCAAAAAGAAGCAGTGACGTATTTAAAAAATACTGCCGTTGCATGGTTTGATGACAAACATCGTCGCCATTTGCAGGAAAACTGGGACCGCATCACACGTTATATCGAGGATCTGGATGCCATACGCGAACGTGCCCAAATTGTGAAGGACGAAATTGCCAATATTTACGCCGATAAAATGAACAAGAATATGTATGTTCTTTCTATTATTGCGGCGATCTTCCTGCCGCTCGGCTTCTTTACCGGCTTACTCGGCATTAACGTTGGCGGTATGCCGGGTGCAGATTTCGACATGGCATTCTGGGTTGTCTGCGGCATATGCGTATTCTTGACGGCCTTTCTCGGCGGATTATTCCGCATGCTGAAATGGATTTAAGTGCGTTTTATCAAAGAATAGATGTCGGTCCGGCGGTCCTTCAGATTCCGGACGCCGCCATTCGTATGTAATTCTTTCAAATTATCCAAATCCAGATCGGCAATCAATGTCATTTCAGTGTTTGGCGTTGCCTCCGCCGCGATACCGTCATGGGGAAACATAAAATCGGATGGTGTTAGAACGGCGGCCTGCGAATAATGCATATCCATGTTCACGACCTTTGGCAGGTTTCCTGTACTGCCTGTCATCACAACGTAACATTCATTTTCAATCGCACGCGCCTGCGCACAGCTGCGTACACGTAGATAGCCGTTTTTGGTGTCCGTCCAATATGGCACAAACAAAATTTGCACGCCTTGCTCCGCCAGAATACGACTAAGTTCCGGAAATTCGGAGTCGTAGCAAATCAAAATGCCGATACGGGCAAAATCCGTATCAAAAATACGTATCTCATCCCCGCCTGACATGTCCCAGCACGACACCTCATCCGGCGTTAGATGCAATTTATACTGCACCTCATACGTTCCATCACGCCGGCATAAATACGATACGTTGTATAGATTGCCGTCTTCGGTTAACGGCATACTGCCCGCAATGATATTTATTTTATAATCCTGCGCCATTCGTATCATGTGATCACGAATATCATCGGTATATTCCGCCAATTTCCGAACGGCCTCGCGCGGCGATAGATCATTATATTTGCCCATCAGCGGCCCATTGTAGAATTCCGGAAACAAAACAATATCGGCGTTATAATCGGCCACAGCATCAACGCAGTATTCGGCCTGCCCCAGAAAATCCTCGAGTGACGGTGTTATACGCATTTGCCATTGTACGGCCCCGACCCGAACGCGCGTTTTTGGTTTTGAGAATGATGTATCTGGCATAATATTCACATTATTTGATCTGGTTTTGCCTGCCAGATTATCACCAATACGCCAAAACGCAAAACGTGCCCTACAGTAGAATTTACGTAATTTTTCGTTGACATAACCAAAAACCAGACTATACCTTCACGACATAAAAACATTTCTGGAGTGGATGGTTACATAATGGAAACAACGAACACAGCTGCGGCGACCGAGCCGACAAGCTTACAAAAGGCCTACAATACATATAAGAAACATTCAAAGACGATTTTCGGCATAACGTGGCTATTCGGTGCTGCGGCGATGATCGGGTCCGGCATGTTCGCCGGTGAGGAAATGAATTATTACCGTATGGCCGGCGGTGCAATTGGCGGAGTTAATGGCGCCCTGCACTGGTACCACGGAAGCAAGTCACCGTCGTGGCTATCATGGTTCTTGTTTGCGGAGGGACTTGCCTATACCGCATCCGGTCTTTCTACAATTCTCGCCGAAACGGGTTCGGCATCGCTTGAGGTTCTTGCCCTTCCAACAATTGGTTTTGCGGGTTTAACAAAACTTGCCGGCTGGCATAAACTATCAACCGGACTTTTATTGATATCCGCACTTGGTACGGGTTTTAACGCCCTTACAATCAACTACAGCGAAGTCCCGACTGAACTGTGGGAAGCGATGGTGCCTGCACTTGGTTCCGCCGATCAGATTATAAGTTACCTTGGTGATTTTCCGGAAAATATTTCCAACCTGTTTGGATCGGTTGCCGATGCATACCAAGGACTGGATTATGGTATTTTCACAGGGTTTGTTCTGTTCTGTATTTCAACGGTTGCATCGTTTACTGCCTATGAAGACCAGAATAACAACACGGCAGATGCCAAAGCCGCCGAGCCGGAACGCGCAACATTTAGAATATAATATAAACGTTGTTATTCCTCTGGACAGCGCGGGGCATTATGGGTAGATGTATATCTCATGCTGCCGTAGCTCAGTGGTAGAGCGCATCCTTGGTAAGGCTGAGGTCGAGAGTTCAATTCTCTCCGGCAGCACCATTTTCATAACGCAAATCAATCTCTAAAGTTTTCTTACCTCTCGAAACTCTCCGCTTCCTGGCCTTGTAAAGGAAAACACCTGAGGCTCCACCCTTCTGAAAATAGCCGATTTTTGACCTTATTTTGTCTCTAAACGCCCATTTTTCTCTTTCGAATGATTTGATTTTTAGGCCATTTAGCCTCAGGCTAATAATGTTGCTCACTTTTGGAAGGTGGCAGGCTAAAAAGATCGGAAGCTTTTAAAATCAATAGGTTATAACAAGCATTTCCTCTATCATTTTTGTTAGGTGACAAA
This sequence comes from Alphaproteobacteria bacterium, assembly GCA_030427765.1. Lineage (GTDB taxonomy): Bacteria > Pseudomonadota > Alphaproteobacteria > Micavibrionales > Micavibrionaceae > JAUICS01. The sequence goes on along the minus strand of JAUICS010000151.1, from coordinate 995 downwards.
TGAGGTGCCGCGCAATATTTTGGGTATTCCAAACATCTTTTGCTGTTAGCTTTAATGTATCAGTTTTAAAATGGTGAGCACTTAATTTACTTCTCAAGCGGCTTGCAAAGTATATAGCCTCACTTAACTTAATCCGTTTTGTCGTTGAGAGTCCCCCTAAATCTCCTAGTTCTTTAAATGATCCGATTGGATAATTTTTATCAATTTTACGTTGTACTCTGGCAGTAGACCAGAGAATTTCAAAATTGGGATGAATACCTAATGCATTTAATTTCTTTTCAATTTTTTCGCGCGTTAGATCTCGTGCAATATGTTCTGGTTTGTTTCTGGGAACTTGTTCATCAATTCCAAGCTCTGTAATTGCTCCATAAGCAAGGACTATGGCTTGAGAAAAAAGTGTATGTGCAATGGGGTTATCTGTAATTCCTGAATCACCCAAATCCCCTTTACCATGAGTTACCATTTCGTCAACGTCGCATAATTTCTTGCTTGCCCAATATCTAAGCATTGAATATCGAACTTTATTCAAGTGCGAGGCTCTCGCAAGTAGTTTGATTGATTGAGCTAATCCGGATACTGAGAATCTATTTTCTGGGGTTTCATGAAGAAGATAAGGAAGGCGCTCTTCAAGTTGCCAGCCATATTTATCTGTATATTGTTCAACTTCATGGAATGTATCTAGAAACACAGATATTGCTGCTGGAATTAGACGTATTGCTGACAAAGCCCTCGTGAAATTATCTGCATAAATAATCAACTCGGGCTGGCTTCTTATAACGTCTGTTCGCTCTTTTTCATCGTAATATTTTGTAAATGCATTCCAGATGTATCCAAGCTTACGAAGTTTAAGCATAGTCTCTTCATATTCGGAGTCATTAATATCTCCTTCGTATTGGTATGTTCTGAAATCAGCATGCCAGCCTTTACCTCTAAAAGGGGTTTTGTGAAAAAGGTGGTTGTTAAAATCGTGCTCGTATATTCCTGTTCTGAAACAT
>JAUICS010000150.1 GCA_030427765.1 Alphaproteobacteria bacterium | reverse complement strand
TGCTGCCTCGCGACTGAAGCATTTTCCTATGCTTGGGACTTAACATGGGGCGATAGTTCACAACTTCTGTATAACAGTTTAACCGGTGATGCGCCGGACCCTGCCGATTGGGGCGGCGAGCTTCATGAGGGTAGTAAGCGTATGCATATTGCCGATGCCGTTGGTATTTTAAACGTCGGAAAATTTATGCCGGACGGCACATTACGATCCTGCCATATGTAAATTTTCATAATTATTTGAATTTTTGGCTGTATTGCACTATATTCCTGCTATGGAACAGACTTTGAACAGTTTAGGAATACCGAAGAAACCCGAAGATACGCGCGTTGTGGTGGCTATGTCGGGCGGCGTTGACTCGTCCGTGACCGCGGCCCTGCTTAAAGAAGAGGGATATGATGTTGTCGGTATTACCCTCCAGCTTTATGATCATGGTGAGGCGATCGAAAAGGCCAAGGCATGCTGTGCGGGACAAGATATATATGACGCGCGCCGCGTGGCGGAGGAGTATGACTTTCCGCATTATGTTCTAAACTACGAAAGCAATTTTCAGGAAGCGGTGATTGAGGACTTTGCCGATAGTTACCTGCGTGGTGAAACGCCAATTCCCTGCGTGCGTTGTAACCAGACGGTCAAGTTTCAGGACTTGCTTAAAACCGCACGGGATTTGAATGCCGATTGTATGGCGACCGGCCATTACATTAAACGCGTTGTGAATGAGGATACGGGCGAGGCGGAGCTCCATCGCGCCGTTGATCCGGGAAAGGATCAAAGTTACTTCCTCTTTGCCACAACGCAGGAGCAGCTTGATTTCCTTCGTTTTCCACTTGGGAAATGGGAGAAGTCAAAAACACGGGAGCAGGCGGAACGTTTAGGTCTTGTCAATGCGGCAAAGCCCGATAGTCAGGATATCTGTTTCGTACCGCATGGCGATTACAGCAAGATTGTGAAGAAAGTGCGGCCGGAAAGTGATAATCCGGGAGATATAGTGCATCTTGATGGTCGTGTGTTGGGGCGGCATGACGGTATTGTGAATTACACGATCGGCCAGCGCCGTGGTCTTGGCATTGGCGGCGGGTTTACCGAAAATAATGAACCGCTTTATGTGGTGCGCATTAATGCCAGGGATAATCAGGTGATTGTTGGTGATAAGGCGGCACTGGCGCGCGATGTCATGTATCTGAAGGATTGTAATTGGCTGAGTGCTTGTCAGTTTGATAAGGGCGAGATACTGGTCAAATTTCGCTCCAACATGCAACCTGTGAAGGGCGTGCTGGAACGTGATGGTGATACACATGCGACATTAACACTTGATGACGCGCATTACGGTATTTCACCGGGGCAGGCGGCCGTATGTTATCACGGTGATACACTTCTTGGTGGCGGCTGGATTGAAAAGACCGGCAGCACGACGCTTCCAATCGCGGCTTGATTCCCAACTGCTATGTTCTAAACCACAGAGGTTTTGTCATCTTTTTGAATTGCTTCGTCTCTGCGTTCCTCGCAATGACGCGAGGTAAGTCATAAAAAAGCGCGGACTGTGCCGCGCTTTTTCAAAATCGTTATCAATGCTTAAAACCTGATTATGCGGCTTTTGCTTCTTCCGCGTTTAGAAGGTTCGCAACATCAAGTTTCAAGCCTGGACCCATTGTCGTGGTCAATGTGACTTTCTTGATGTATGTCCCTTTTGCGCCGGCCGGTTTCGCCTTTTGAATGGCTTCGCCGAAGCTGCGGATGTTTTCGATGATGGCTTTCGTATCAAAAGATGCTTTACCGACACCTGCGTGAACAATACCGTTTTTCTCTGCACGGAACTCAATCGAGCCACCTTTTGCATCTTCAACGGCTTTCGCAACGTCCGGTGTAACCGTACCCAGTTTCGGGTTCGGCATAAGACCTTTTGGACCAAGAACCTTACCAAGACGACCAACAACGGCCATCATGTCCGGTGTGGCAATACAACGTTCAAATTCAATTTCGTTCTTTTGAATTTGTTCTGCCAGTTCTTCGGCACCTACAAAGTCTGCGCCCGCTTTTTTCGCTTCTTCAGCCTTTGCATCACGTGCGAACACGGCAACGCGGATGGATTTACCCGTACCGTTTGGCAGGTTCAACATACCGCGCACGGCCTGATCGGAGTGACGAGGGTCAACACCAAGATTCATGGCAATTTCGAATGTTTCATCGAATTTACGTTCTTTTGCGAAGCCTTGCAGTTTTGCAACGGCATCTTCAACACTGTAAAGTGCCTCAGGGTCCAGACCTTCGCGGAATGATTTGTTTTTCTTCGTTGGTTTTACCATTTTAACCCTCCACAACTTCTACGCCCATTGAGCGCGCTGAACCTTCGATAATACGCATTGCCGCGTCAATATCATTGGCGTTAAGATCGGGCATTTTTTGCTCCGCAATCTCTTTAACCTGCTTGGATGTCAGTTTGCCGACGATATTCGTGTTTGGCTGACCTGATCCTTTTTGAAGCTTCGCTGCCTTCTTGATAAAGTAGCTCGCAGGTGGAGTTTTCATGATAAAGTCGAAAGACTTATCTTCATATGCCGTGATCACTACCGGAATTGGCATACCTTTTTCGAATTCGGCTGTCTTATCATTGAATGCCTTACAGAATTCCATGATGTTCAAGCCTTTTTGGCCCAATGCCGGGCCAACCGGTGGAGATGGGTTCGCGCCACCTGCCGGGATTGCCAGTTTAATATAACCGGCGATTTTTGCTTTTTTCTTGGCCATTAATGCCTCCTAATTTAAGCGTTTCGTTTGTTTAAATAGAAGTCTGTGGTACGGATCCGGGCGGCGGGCCAAGCAAAGGGTTTGCCGTTATCTTTCACCTTCCACATACAAGCATCCGAGGGTTATAAGCCCTCGGATGCCAAAAATCAAGAAAAATAAGTGTATTAAGCTGTAATTCGGCGGTCGAATTACAGTTTTTCGACCTGGCTGTATTCTAGCTCCACCGGTGTCGCACGGCCAAAGATGGATACGGAGACTTTCAGCTTGCCTTTTTCTTCGTCCACTTCCTCGATAATACCGTTGAAGCTTGCGAATGGTCCATCGGCCACTTTGACCTCTTCCCCGATGTCGAATGTGACGCTCGGGCGTGGTCTGTCGACGCCTTCCTGTACCTGTTTGATAATACGCTCGGCCTCGGAATTGCTGATCGGAACCGGTTTGTTGTTTGCGCCAAGGAAGCCTGTAACTTTCGGTGTGTCCTTGATAAGGTGCCATACATCATCATTCATATCGATATGAGCAAGGACGTAGCCCGGGAAGAATTTGCGTTCGGCGTTTGTGCGCTGGCCACGCTTTACTTCAACCACTTCTTCGGTTGGAACCATGATTTCCTGAATTTTGTCGTCCAGACCTTGTTTTCTGGCCTTATCCATTATGGAATCGGCGGCTTTGTTTTCAAAACCGGAATAGACGTGAACGACATACCATCTTGCTGACATTGTTTTTATCCTCTGTTATCGGGTGTTTTTAGATGTTTATGAGAAGTTTAAAATCGTTTGAACCAGAAACGCCATGACCTGATCCGCAAGGAACAGGAAGATCGCGGCGAAAATCACCATGATAAATACGGCAATGGTGCTGGCCATTGTTTCTTTTTGCGTTGGCCATGTGACTTTCTTCATTTCATCGCGAACCTGACGAATATATTCGCGTGGTCCGGTTTTCTTGGAAACTGTTTTTGACTGGCTTGCTTTTGCGTCGGTCTTGCTCATTTTATATACCTATTCGTTTCGTTTCCCCCATGTGGTCGTAAGCCCCGTGGGGCCTCTTCAATTTAAAATGTTTGGGAGATATGCAAGTGTTATAACATTTGGTGTCGTTTGACCAGTAAAAAATACGGTACACTTTCACAAAATCAACATTATACAGAATTAAAATCATGACGCATTCAAATCAGACACTTTCTTTACTGAAAACACGGCGTTCCGCATCCGCCAAAACAATGATCTGGCCAGGGCCGGATAATGCACACATTCAAGAAATTTTGACGGCTGGCTTACGGGTGCCCGATCATGGAAAATTAGGGCCTTGGCGCGTGATTGTATTTGGTAGAGAGGCACAGGAAAAACTGACAAAAGTTTCATATTCAATTTTTATGGACGAAAATCCGGATGCAACAGATACGGCAAAAACAATTGAGGAGGGGCGTTTCCTGCGTGCACCGTGTTTAATGTGTGTTATCTCATCGCCCATTATTCCGCACAAAATTCCGGAATGGGAGCAGGTGCTCTCTGTCGGGGCGGTATGTCAGAATATTCTTGTGGCATCACATGCGATTGGTTTCGGGGCGCAGTGGCTGACGGAATGGCCCGCCTATCATAACGGCATTACAGAGTATTTGCAGCTCGGGGAGCATGAAAAGATCGCCGGTTTTATCTATATCGGAACGCCTGGTGAGGCCGCCGAAGAACGGCAACGGCCATCAGTGTCGGAACGCGTAACGTTTCTGTGATTACAGGCCTAATGTACGCTGCCGTGGTAGAAATACCAACCCAGACCAATGATAAACAGGAAGTTGCCGTATAATCCATGTTCGATGGTCACAAGGGCCAGTGACTTGGTTTTTAGGTATGTCAGGGCGAATATAAGTCCACCGAAGAAGCTAAGGCTTGGGGCCACGGGGTTAATATAAAGAATATGGGCGTAGGCAAATATAATGGCGCTGGCCAGTACCATGCCGTATCCGTTTCCAAAGAATCTTTCGTAACGTTTGAAGAAAAATGTACAAAAAACCAGTTCTTGCGGCAGGGCCGACAATATC
>JAUICS010000149.1 GCA_030427765.1 Alphaproteobacteria bacterium | reverse complement strand
CATAGCGCATAACGTCATGTGGTTGCATCTGTGTCCCACCTGGCATGTTTTCACCGGTAAACAAGTTATTGCGTTGATTGAACAGATATATGGCCGATGTGTTCTTAAATGCCTCAATGGCCTTGTCACGTGTTAAAGCAGCAATACGGTATTCTTGTGAATCTAATCCATTTTCACCAGCGATATCTGCAATGGCACTTAAACTAATAATTTGTAATTTTTGTTCGGAAAGGTAACGGAGTGTCTCGTCGGCACCTTCCCAACCGTCACCACCATCCGTTGCGGGAATGGTTTTAAATAGCTCCAACACGTCCCTGCTCTCGTGTGGTTGAAGGCTTGGGCTATACATATGTCCTGGACGATAGTTTAAAATTTCTTCTGATAAATTCATTTCACGAAGACGCTCTATCGCCGTGCTACGAAACGAGGGATCAACATGTAATTTTTCAAGTAACCCATCTATTTGGTTAATACGGGCAATATCAAGTTTTATTTCTTCCGGTACGCCTAATTTGTGTAAATTTGCTAATCGTTCTCCGGCAATACGTCCCGCCTGAATACGTTCCATTAACCCTGAGGGAGCTTCTCCTTCCTCGTATCCTGTAACGAATATTCTGCGTAAATCTGTTTCATCATATCCATCAAGAATGTCGGGTGTAATAATGCCTACGGAGCCTGCGAATGCAGTACGGCTGGCTAATGCCAATCTGTCTTCTATTGGAAGGGAACGAATAAGTTCTCTTGCCGTTTCTGTCTGTATTTCCCTTACTGCTGACATCACACACCTTTATTTATTAATGCTATGTTAATAAATTTTGGCGGTGTTATGCAAATTTCTAACGTCCCTATATATAAAAAGGACGTTAGAACAAATATTTGAGGTGCCTTAGGCGGCGGCAAGCAGTTCGTTTACCGCGCTGCTTTCCTCACGCAATTCTTTGTCGGTTTCATCCATACGCTTGCGGGAGAAGTCGTTGATGTCCAGTCCCTGAACAATTTCATATTGTCCGTTCTTACATGTGACCGGATAGCCGTAGATAACGCCTGGTGCGATGCCGTAGCTGCCGTCCGATGGAATGCCCATGGACACCCATTCACCATCGGCTGTGCCAAGTGCCCAGTCACGCATGTGGTCAATGGCTGCGCTTGCCGCGCTGGCGGCGGAAGATGCGCCGCGGGCCTTGATAATGGCCGCACCGCGTTGCTGCACGTCCGGAATGAATGTGTTTTCATACCATGATTGATCAACCTTTGATAATGCGGCCTCGCCGTTTACCTTTGTGTGGTGAAGGTCCGGGTATTGTGTTGAACTGTGGTTCCCCCAAATTGTGATGTTTTTAACGGCTGTTGAATGAACGTCCAGTTTTTCGGCAAGCTGGCTCATCGCACGGTTGTGATCAAGACGTACCATGGCGGTGAAGCATTTTGGGTCAAGATCCGGTGCATTTTGCTGTGCAATCAACGCGTTTGTGTTGGCCGGGTTTCCAACGACCAGTACTTTCACATCGCGTTTGGCATGATCGTTTATGGCTTTTCCTTGTGGTCCAAAAATGGCGCCATTGGCCTCCAGAAGATCTTTGCGTTCCATTCCAGGGCCACGTGGGCGTGCACCAACCAAAAACGCATAATCAACCTCCTTGAATGCAACATTAGCATCATCGGTTGGTACTAAACCGTGCAGAAGCGGGAATGCGCAGTCATTTAATTCCATGCATACGCCTTCAAGCGCACCCAGTGCAGGTGTGATTTCAAGAAGATGCAGGATAACCGGCTGGTCAGGTCCCAGCATCGCGCCGGACGCAAGGCGAAATAGTAATGCGTATCCAATTTGACCGGCGGCTCCGGTAATGGCAATTCTTACTGGCTCTTTCATTTGATATTCCCTTTTTGTGAAGTGGTCTTGAAAAAATCTCACCAATAGAATGAAGCGGAATGCCCCGTATGGCAAGGGGGCAGTTCTATTTAAACGGCCAAATCGACGTTGCCAACTTTTTTTGGTTTGTCCTGCATGCAGGCCCTGACGATCAAAACCCCGCTGCCAACAATAACCTTACAAATAAGTGCCATAAGGAACCCCGCCATTCCGGCCATAATACTGAACATGATGATCTTTAGTTCTTGTGACATTTGCAGTTCGAATGACATATCCTGCGGAATGGTTTGGCCGGTCTGTTCAAAATATGACTGAATGTTCATGTTACCTTTGATGATTGGTCCCTCGGCCTCGGTCAATTCTATCAGTTTCTGAACAACTGCAACATCTTCCGGTGCCGTTACAATCTGGTATACCGTGTAAGCGAATAGCAGCAGCATTAATACACCGATAAGCGTGATCCCTACCCCGATCATCATAAATAGATTTCTCATTACTCTCCGGGCTCCCATCCCTTATTTGCCATTTCAAAACCATCGAATTCAAATGCCGGCGCGACGATGCAGCTGACAAGGGTCCAGTCCCCCTGACTGAAGGCGCTTTGCCAACAATCCGGTGGGACGATTGCATGCGGCTGCTCCCCCGTAACAACATTTTTACCGAGGGTAATCTCGTTCACCGTTTTTTCATCCTGTGATAATTTGAGCGTGAGCGGCGCGCCATCAACGTAGTGCCAGATTTCTGTCGCATCAACGCGATGCCAGACGGATTTTTCACCTGCTTTAAGCAGAAAGTAAATGCATGTGACGGCACCGCGCGTTTTTCTGTCCATATCGGCCCCACCCATATCACGATATGTTTCAACGAAATGGCCGCCCTCCGGATGGGGCTGCATATCCAAATGTTTGATGATGTCGTCAGGTGTCATTGTTATTATTGGTCCTTATTCTAAACACGTCTTTATCTTGGCCGATTTGCCAAAAAGCATCAATATCGTTATAAAAGACTGATCATGCATGCGAATGTTATCGAAAAGACATCGGATTCAGAACTCATACCGCGTTTTGAACGTCTGTTTATTCATCATTACTGCCCCGATTACTGGGCAGACACTATACCTCTCCCTTTTGGTACGTATTTAAAACTCGATTCACGTGATATGCCGCCAATGGTTTGGGAGGCCGATTTAGAAAACAATAAATTCTGGGACGTTGTTCAGGCGACGGAGGAACTGTCGGATAAACATGACGTTGCACCGGGTTTTGCCCTGTCTGAGACATGGACTGGAAACGTAGATGCGTTTAAGACGTATCTACAAGAAAATGGATATACACAAACGGAAAATTTTGTCTGGCTGATAAAGGATATTAAGGACTATCAGCCCCAGCCCCTTGAAACTGATTATCATTTTGAAGAAACAGACGATATGGCGGCATTTGCCGATATTTTTGGTGTCTGTTTTTCGGATGACCAGAAAGATGTTTTTTTAAACGGTCACGCGGACAGCGAACTCGAACAAAACCGGAAATTCTATCTTGTAAAAAATAACGGTGAGGACTGCATCGGCTGCGCCAGTACATATTATAAAGGTGACCTAGCGTATCTAAACTCACTTGGTGTTCATCCTGATTACCGTGGCCAGAACGTGGCACAGGATTTAGGGCGTTTGCGCCTTAACGATCTAACGGCGCTTGGCAATATCCGTTGGGCCTCAACGGCGGTGTACTGTGACAACAATACATCCCTATCCGTACAGAACGCGCTCGGCTACGTCCCCTACTCCACGGTCGAGTATTGGCTAAAAAGTGAGTGATATTTAAGGAAAGAAATAAATGGCTCTACGGGATACTAAATAAAGACGTATGTGGCTGAATAAAAACGAATAATTCCGTTCATGTTTTTTGTTATGCCCCCAATTATGCCCCCAAAGTAATTTTTAAGGGCAAATTATGCGTTAAATCTGGGCCTAAAAATATCCACGATGTAGAATTACGTCCTCAGCATCATGCTCTTCACTAGGGAAACATTCATTAAGATGCCGTACGAAACGTTGAAAGCCTTCCATAGCTAGCGGATGGTCGTCCAAAAACTTTTCAAAAGTGTCTCTACTGGCGATACGTCCTTCATGAGTGGAAAATTTAGACCTCACATTTGAGCCAAGTCGTTTAGATTTTCTGAGCACTATAACTTCGTCCATAGCTGTAAGTTTGGTATTTATGGGGGTCATATCAAGCCATTCACACAATAAAATATACTTTGAACCGGATGTTGCCCTTTTTAGCTCTGCCGCTGTAGCTGCGGCTTCTTGGAACATAGTTTTGTCTAAATTAGTTTTTATTTCAGTAGCAAAATATGAAACATGAAATTCTTCTTTAAATTTATCCGCGCGATTATCTGGTCTTGTGATAGTAATCTCATGTTTTCTTGTAACTGAGAAGTCTTGGTCTTTTTTCTTAACATATGCCCCACCTTCCGAAAGTGCTATAAGTGGGCTATCAAAAGATAGACCAGAAAAGCTAGCTCTAGGCCCACACTCAAGACCACTTTGACGCTCAAATCCGGGGACAAGTCTTTGGTCAAATAAGCGAGGCAAAAACTCCTCTAAAATTGTATTGTCAAGCTTGAGCTGGCCTTTCTGTCGATAAAGAAAGTCATCTTGGGCACAAAAAATTAAGTCAAATTCCACAGATTTTTTGTACTGATTGAGAAGAGTAACAAGTTTTAGAAGAAGTTCGTCACCTTCTTCGGTCAGGGCGTCCATGGAGGCAATCCAAGTGTCATACTTTTTGATTTGCTCTTGAACCCTTCGTTTATCCGCTTCAGGGAGCTTTGCATTATTGGTTAGAGCTTTTAATTTATCGCCGTGCGGGGTTTCGTATATAATTTCAACCATTATTCTTTTCTAGTTTCTTTTAACACATAAGGAGATGGTGAGATTTCACCAGAGCTTGCAA
>JAUICS010000148.1 GCA_030427765.1 Alphaproteobacteria bacterium | reverse complement strand
CTCGATTTGATGCAAAATATCAATGGCCTGCAAGGTATGTTCATCAACCGTATACACATGGTAACGATCAAACTGCATTAATGCCTGCACATGTTTAAATTCCTCGACAAAACGACCAAGAACATTTGTTTCATTCATTAGCCTTAGTGTATGTGCAGCACCGCGACGTGCAGTCAGGATTTCCTGAAATTGCTGGTTGGCGATAACGTCATTGCGAACGCCATTGTCGATTTTACTAAGGTGTTTTGTAATCAGGCGAATGGCCTTTGGGTGAATATCATGTCCCGTTTCTTGCGCCACACGAAACAGACGAATCATATCACGGGGGTTATTCAACGGCTGATTATTATTGCGGAATGTAATGCGGCTATTCTCAAGTGCGAAGCCGTAAAAGATGCTTTTCGTTTGCTCCGAAAAAGCTTCTTCGCTTGATTCAAGTGCGGAGCAAATAATACGCGTAAGGTCACCAATATCTTTTGTGTAAAGAAAGTAATGCCGCATAAATCTCTCAACAGATTTTGCATTTGATTGTTGCTGATACCCAAGGCGTGTTGCCACCTCAGGCTGCAAATCAAAATGTAAACGCTCTTCACCGCGCCCGGATATATCGTGCAGATGTGATCGCGTTGTTAAAATATATGTGAAACATTTTTCAAAGTGTTTAGCCTCTGCTTTACTCAGAATTCCGTTTTTAATAAGGTCTGCCGGTTTTTTTGCGCCATATAAAACATCACAAATCCAGAACAGGGACTGATAATCACGCAGACCCCCTTTACCGTCTTTGATATTTGGTTCCAGAACGAAACGTGTTTCACCGTATGTTTGATGGCGTTTTGATCTATTATTAAGCGTGAAACGGACGTACTCACGTTTTTCATCGATTGTCAGGAATGTATTTATACTGTCCCGTAAGTCATCTAGCTGTGATTGCTGTCCCCATATCAAACGTGTGTCGAGCATACTTGTGAGAACTGTATAATCTTTTTTTGCGATCTCGCAGCATTCATCAATACTGCGCACCGCATATCCAACCTTTAATCCCTCGTCCCACAAAAGATAAAGGAACGGTTCAATCGTATCTTTTAAATCATCGTTCATTGTATCATCACCAACAAGGAATAACAGATCGATATCCGATGCAGGGCAAAGCTGCCGCCGCCCATATCCACCCAGCGCAATCAATGACATTTGAAATTTGATTTTCGACCATTGTCCATCGGCCATGGTGACCAGTTTATTGTCCATGAAATCGGACAACACGTTGCCGAGCTCCAGACCGTTTATTTTGTTGGAACGGAAATCTTCAAACAAATGATCGGGATATTTCATCATGTCAGCATCAGGCCTTAATTGTCGCAATCTGATTTTAAATCGTAAAGAATATCAAGCGCATCACGTGGCGATAAATCATCCGGCTTGATGCCGCGTAATTTTTGAAGCGCCGGATGTTCTGTTTCGGGTATGGACTCAGGTTCGTTTTTAACCTGCGCAGAAAATAATGGCAGGTCGTCAGACAGTTTTGCAAGATTGCCCGCCTGCTCACTTGTCTGCAACATACTTAAAACATCTTGCGAACGTTTTATAACACTGTCCGGGAGACCGGCAAGTTTCGCAACATGAATGCCGTATGATTGATCAGCGGCACCGGCAATAACTTTGTGCAGGAATATGATATCGCCCTGCCATTCTTTAATATCCATTGTATGGCAACTTAAGTTTCCTAAGCGGGATTTAAGTGATGTTAATTCATGGTAATGCGTGGCGAATAATGTACGGCATTTTATACCGTCATGAATGTATTCAAGTGTCGACCACGCAATTGATAAACCGTCAAACGTTGCCGTGCCGCGTCCGATTTCATCAAGGATGACAAGTGATTGTGCGGTTGCCTGATGTAATATCGCGGCGGTCTCCACCATCTCGACCATGAAGGTTGATTGTCCGCGCGCAAGGTCATCGGCCGCGCCGACACGGCTGAAAATTTTATCGACCAAACCAATCTCCGCCGCCTCCGCCGGGACGAAAGACCCCATCTGTGCCAGAATAACAATAAGTGCATTTTGACGAAGGAATGTGGATTTTCCCGCCATGTTCGGCCCGGTAATCAGCCACAGGTTACTGGCCTCATCCAGAACGCAATCATTCGGAATAAATTGCGCGGTTGATTTCGCCGTTGCGGATTGTTCGACAACCGGATGGCGTCCGCCATGAATATTCAACACCTGCGATTCATTTAATGCCGGACAGACATAATTCTGTTCCATTGCCAGAACCGCATTTGCCGATGCAACATCGAGTGCCGCAAGACCATTTGCAATGACCTGCGCCTCATGCGCATATGCATTTACGTCTGCAACAACGGCATTGAAAATTTCAACCTCCAGCGCCAATGCCTTTTCCGATGCACCGGATAAATCACGCTCCAGTTCCGATAGATCCGGTGTGGTGAAACGCACATTGTTTGCAAGTGTCTGACGATGTACAAACGGGTTATCCTGTTCCGATGATTTGATCATCATCTTGTCGGCTTTTTTCGCAGGAACATCAATGTAATAACCCAGCACATTATTGTGTGTGATTTTTAGATTATCGATGCCGGTCACCTGAATATACTGTGCCTGAAGCGCAGCAATTTTGCGTTTGTTTTCATGGTTGATATTGCGCAGCTCATCAAGACGTTTGCTGTAACCCTCCGCAACAAAGCCGCCGTCACGCGCAAGCGTTCCCGGCTCCTCAACAATCGCCTGACATAGTTTTTCAAGCAGGGCGGTGACGTTCGGCGTTAAATATAAATCACCGCGAATATCCGCAAGATCATCTTTATTGAGGTGACTTGAATTGAGTGTCGTTAAGATTGTTTCGGCTTGCTTAAACCCTTCCCGTAATAATGCAAGGTCTTTTGGTCCGCCGCGCCCAACAGTCAGCCGCCCAAGCGCACGCGCAATATCTGGCGTCAATTTGAATGCCCCGCGAATGGTTTCAAGCAGAGATGGGTTTGCGGTAAAAACCTTAATTTCATTTTGGCGTGATTCCAGCGCGGCTTTATCAAGCAACGGCGATGATAAACGTTCCTGCAACAAACGTGCACCCGCCGCCGTCACTGTGCGATCAATTGCGTGCAGCAATGATCCCTTTTTATCGCCGTGTTGCGTTATCGTTAGCTCTAAACTCCGCCGTGTTGCGGGGTCGATTTGCATGATGGCGTTTGATGCCATTTGCACGGGGCGTGATATGTATGGGCATTGTCCTTTTTGCGTTCGGTCGATATAGGCAATAAGTGATCCGGCGGCGGATATTTCCGCGCGGCTGAATGCCCCGAATGCCTCCAGCGTCTGCACGCCGAAAATTGTCTGCAAACGTTTGCGGTTATTCTCCGTATCGAAAAACGGATTTGCCTGCACGGTTAAAATATCTTTGAAATGCGCGAAGGTTTCAAAATGATTTTCGCTTTGTAATGTTTTTTCGGATACCAGAATTTCTTTTGCGCAGATACGTTCCAGCGTCGATTGAATATCGGTTTCTGCAATGGCGGATACATAAAATTTTCCGGTTGATACATCAATCCACGCGGCGGCGAATTGCCCGCCGATATGCGCAAGTGATGCCAAATAATTGTTGTCACGGGAGTTCAGTAATGTGTCTTCGGTTAACGTCCCTTGCGTGACAATACGCACAACATCACGGTTCACCAGCGCCTTACTGCCCATCCGTTTTCGGGCTTCCTCCGGCGTTTCCGTTTGCTCACAAATTGCAACTTTAAAGCCGGCCTTGATCAGGCGGGCAAGGTACGGCTCATACGAATGAAACGGCACGCCCGCCATAGGGATGGGCTCGCCCTGACTCTTCCCCCGTTTGGTCAGGGTGATGTCTAAAACCTCAGCCGCCTTTTCCGCATCCTCGTGGAAAAGTTCGTAAAAATCACCCATGCGGTAAAATAGCAAACAATCCGGATGTGCGTCCTTGATTGTATGGTACTGCGCCATCATCGGCGTATGACCATCGGCAAGATAATCATCGACAGTCTTTGCGATGTTTTCATCCTTATTTTTTTGCTGTGCCAAACCCATTCGTGCCCCTATATCAAGGAAAAATCCTTAAAAACTCCGTCTGCGCCATTTGATTCTTGAGAAAAATAGCATAAATTCTTGTTACAGGTTTAGCAATGAGTTTAGGAGTCTTTTTATGAGTACGGAAACACTTGATTTTGGCGCGGATGTATCACGGCTTTTGGACATTGTGACGAATGCGCTTTACACCAATAAAGATATTTTCCTGCGGGAGCTGATATCAAACAGCTCCGACGCATGCGATAAATTGCGGTATGAGGCAATAACAAATCCCGACCTTACCAAGGATGATGCAAACTTCCGTATCCAGATTGATTTGAACACTGATAAACGGACGCTGACCGTTGTTGATAACGGTATCGGTATGAATAAGGAAGAGCTTATCGACAATCTTGGCACCATCGCGAAATCCGGCACACGCAATTTGATGGATGCGATTAAGGACAGTAAGGATGATAAGCAGCAATTAAGTCTGATTGGTCAATTCGGCGTTGGTTTTTACGCGAGTTTTATGGTCGCGGATGATGCGGAGGTCATCAGCCGCCGCGCCGGATCAAAAGAATATTGGCACTGGCAGTCCGATGGACGCAGCGGGTTTCAAATCCGTGAAGCAAATGACGATGAAAAAGACGCGTTGATCAGTGAACGCGGCACGGCCGTTATCCTCAAAATTCGTGATGATGATTGGCAGCATCTGGTTGCCGATAAAATCAAACAGATTGTATCAACCTATTCCGACCATGTTGATATTCCGATTTTCCTCAAAACCGAAAACGGTAAGGAAGAAGAGGAG
>JAUICS010000147.1 GCA_030427765.1 Alphaproteobacteria bacterium | reverse complement strand
ATTCCACAATATCATAGAACGAAATGCTAAATCTGGGACAACCCGCGTGCTTCACATTATAAAAAAATACTGGTCTGTTACGGTTGAAAAAACCCGCGATTTGTCGGGCAAGATGTCTTCATATCTGGAATCGCTGAATGACACAATCCGTGATGCAGATATTGAGGACACATCAAACAGGCTCGGCGAAACACCGGTTGAAAAGGTTGATATCACGGAAGAACGCGATGCCGTCCCAAAACAGTATCAAAAACACCCGTCCAATGCATATATGGACCTTAAAATCCGCTACCGTGATGTTGGCCGTTTTTATGCGATTGCCGAAACAATGGGACGGGACTACCTGACCGCCATGCCGGAAGGCGCATCCGCACGCCGCCTTGGGCAAATTTCATTCCTGTATCGCCGTATGCATGAAGACCTTTTGACCGGCGCGATTGAAGATGAACTTATCGAAGCAAAGGCTCACAAACAGGAACACCCCGATAAATGGGATGACTGGGACTCAGCAAACCTGCGTGAAATGGAATACTATTACAACGAACGCGCATGTATCCCCGCCGAGTTGATCGAACGACAGGCAAAATTAAGTTATAGCGGCCGGCGTGTACACCGCGACTGTCTGGCCAACAACGACTGGAAAACCGGCCGCGAATTCCTGGAAAAAGTTGTCGATTTGAACAAAGAAATTGCGGAAAACCGTTGTCGTGGGGCGAAAACCAATTCCCCTTACGAGGCCTGTATCCATGAATATATTCCCGGAATTGGATTAGCACAAATTGAGGAGTGGTTTGATAGGCTGGAAACAAAAGTCAAAGACCTGATCCCCAAAATAATGGAGAAGCAGGAAAGTGAAGATCAACCAACGCCATTATCCGGCCCATATCCGTCAGAGTCACAAATGTGGCTGAACAAATGTTTGCTAGATGTTATCGGCTTCGACTTCAAACGCGGCGGTTTATACGAAACCGGTCATAATCCTGTTGAGGGAGGGACGCCGGAAGACACACGTCTGGTTATAAAAACCGCTGACAGCACAAATTTCCTTGACTCCCTAAAAAGCGCAATGCACGAAGGTGGACACGGTATCTACATTCAGGGACTACCCCGAACAACGTGGCGTTATCAGCCGGTTGCACAGGATTTAGGCGCCGCCGTTCATGAATCACAGGCCCTTGTCATTGAAATGATTATTGGCCGCACACGTGAATTTTTCACGTATCTATCACCGCGTTTGGAAGGCTTGTACCATAAATTGCACGACCCTGCCCTATCCGCCGACAACCTATATAAACTAAAAACACGTGTAAAACCAACGGTACAGCGCAAATCGGCCGATGAGGTTACATACTTCCTGCATATCCTTCTGCGTATGCGCCTTGAAAAGCAGCTTATGGAAGGTACGCTTGAGGTCAATGATCTGCCGGAGGCATGGAACGAAGAAATTCAGGATTTACTCGGCGTTATTCCGGACACGCACAAAGAGGGCGTTTTACAGGACGTTCACTGGTTTGTCGGAAAATTCGGATATTTCCCGTCCTACACAATCGGCCATATGATTGCGGCGCAGCTTTTTGAAAAAATAAAAACCGTCTTTCCGGACATAAGTATGCGAATTATCGAAGGTGACTTGAATGACGTGACGTCTTGGCTGAACCAAAATATTCACCGCTTTGGCCGCCTGCTGCCAACACATGAATTGATAAAAAAGGCGACCGGAAAAACCATTTCGATTAATCCCCTTGTCGATCATTTTGAAAACCGTTATTTAAAATCAACAGTGTAAAGAGAGTAAGAGTGTAAAGTGGTTACAAAAATTAAATATATTTCAACACGTGGTCCCGGCGAACCAAAAGATTTTAAAGACATTTTACTATCCGGAACGGCACCGGATGGCGGCCTGTATGTGCCAGACACATGGCCGACACTGGATAATCAGTGGTTATCGCGTCTATCCGGTCTTTCTTATGCCGGCTTGGCCTCACAAATAATCCAGCCGTTTATCGGCGGACAGATTCCGCAACATGATTTTAACACTATTATCGAACAAGTTTATGGTGTCGGAAGCACACGGTTTGAACACTCCGCAATCACGCCCTTGCACCAAATCGGTCCAAACGTATGGATTATGGAGTTGTTCCACGGACCAACATATTCCTTTAAAGACATTGCGCTTCAGCTGCTTGGCAAATTATTCGACTATGTTTTGAAAGAAAGTAATGAGCGTATAACAATATTGGGCGCAACATCCGGCGACACCGGGTCAGCAGCCATCGAGGGGTGTAAAAACCGCGAAAATATCGACATTGTTATCCTGCATCCATACGAACGTACCTCAGAAATCCAGCGTAAACAGATGACCACTGTCGATGCGCACAATGTGCACAACATAGCCATTAAAGGCAGCTTCGATGACTGCCAACGTATTGTCAAAGACATGTTTGCGGATCAAGAGGCCCGCGAAAAACTGAACCTGACATCCATTAATTCCATTAACTGGATGCGTATTGCCGCTCAGATGGTTTATTACGCCGCCGCATCACTTGCGCTTGGCGGACCAAGCCGCCCAATCAGCTTCGCCGTACCGACAGGAAACTTCGGTAACGTTTACGCGGCACACTGCATTCGCCAGATCGGCCTTCCGGTAGACCAGCTGTCTATCGCAAACAATAACAATAAGGGCCTGACACACTTTATCCAGACCGGAAAGATGAAGCAGGGCGATGTAAACATCACGCTTAGTCCAAGCATGGATATCCAAATTCCATCAAACTTCGAACGTTACTTGTACGAAGTCGTCGGGCAAGATGCCGCATTCATGACAAAACTCATGACCGACCTAAACACCCGCAAGGCATTTACAATGGACGACACGCGTATGAATAAGGTGCGTCAGGATTTCAAGGCGCACAGCGTCAGTGACGAAGACACGCTTGAGATGATCGATGTTTGCTATTCCACCACCGGTATTATCATTGACCCACACACCGCCGTTGGCTTGGCCGCAGCGCAGGCAACGCATTACGATCCGGAAATTCCGCTTGTTGTTCTTGCGTGTGCGCACCCTGCCAAATTCCCGATTACGGTGGAAAAGGCCATTGGCAAAAAACCAGTCATGCCGGACCGCCTGAAAGCCATCATGGAGAAGAAAGAGCGTTACGAAACGTTTGACGCCAGCACAGATAAGCTCAAAGAGTTTCTTTACAGCAAACATAAATAATCCAAAAATTTGCATATCGGACGTAAATTTTCATAAACTTTTCATTAAGCCTGTTAAGGTGGGCTTACCTTACATTTATGAAAAGAAACGTTATTATGTTAGAAGTAACCGGAGACCTGCTTCAAACTTCTTTTGACAGGTATGTAAAACGTCCATATCGACAAATTGGGTATCGTTTAAGCGAGGCTTTTGAATTTGCCGCGAAGGGGCGCAAGGGAATAGAGCTATCCAATGGCATTCCTGCCGTTGTTGAACGACGCCCCGATGATTTCCAGGCCGAATTATACATTAAAATAGGCTCAGGCAGCATTGCAGATCCTCCAGGAAAAGAAGGATTAGCGCATTTCGCCGAACACATGATTTTGCTTGGAACGACGCGTGCACGTAAAATTTATGAACAATTAAGACAAATGGGCGTAAACATAAATGGCCGCACACATGCAATGGATACAGAATATCAATTTTCTTGGGATTCAGAGACTATCGATAATCATGAGGTTACCAAACTCATTTCAGAATTAATTTTTGAGGCCCAAAACTTTGATAAACATGGGTTTGAATTACAAAGAGACCGCATTCTCTCTGAATTGAAGGTAGTATCAGACCGTAGTAATATTTTTGCCAAAGTTTTAGACCGTTTACGCGGAACAGGGTCTACGATCGCCGGATCAATCGACACAATTTCTAAAATTACTCTCGAGGATATAGAGACGTTTATTAAGGCGCATTACGTAACGGCAAATACCCATATTTACATGTCAAACCCAAACGGAGCTAATGCAGGTGCACGAACTCTGGAAAACAACTTCGGCTATCTTAAACGTAGTCGGCCAGTTATTTTTGAGCGCAACCCATCTTCATTTCCCGAGGGATATGAAAACATTCCCGATAATCAACTGGAAGACACAGAAACAATGATACTTCTTAATTTTGAATCTGCAAATTTAGAAGAAGGAGAAACAATGTTTATGACAGAATACATTAAAGCCTACCTTGAACGCCAAGTTTATCAAGGCGACAAAGTACGAGAATATGGTGTAAACTTTAATGAGATTCCCAACCGTGCGACCGGAATTTCCGCAGGTGCCTTCGTGTTTAAATCACTGCCGGAGCGGGCACATGAATTATCACAGGTTTCAACAATTCTATTAAACGATCTTAAAAATGGACATATTGACATCGAACTTGCAGAAATTGCAAAAAAAAATGTCATTCATGACTTAAAACTGCGACGTCAGTACCCTTACGCCTATGACGACAGGGATCCCAATGTCATCAAGGCTCAGGCAAACGACAATATAGCTATTGTAGAGACATTCGAATTCGAGACGATACGCCGGACCTTGATGACGGCGATGGAAAAATTGAATGATAGCGTGATATCCATTCGTACAATGGGTGATGACAGCAGTTTCCCGCGCCAAATCCGTGACAGGGAAAATTTTACATTTGCCGAATTCATTGATCATCCGGATGGACAAGAACGCACGAACACACTAACTTAATAAAAACATTTAGTTAGACGCCATGATCAAACCGACAACACTTTCAAACGGACTACGCATAATAACCGACACCGTAAAAGCGGTCGACAGTGTCGCCATCGGTGTGTGGGCAGACTCCGGCGCGCGTGATGAAGAACTTGAAAAAATCGGT
>JAUICS010000146.1 GCA_030427765.1 Alphaproteobacteria bacterium | reverse complement strand
AATGTTGAAAAGTTCGTTCTTCACCTGCCCTTGAATAAACTGCTCCATTGCGTTCGTCACAAATGTGTCCTGCGGATTTGAAAGCGAGCCCGTAAACTTGGCATCGAAACTCGGTGCATCCTCCGGTTCCTTGATATCAAAGACAGTTTTTGCATCAATGGTCCAGCGCGGAAGATTTACATACCCGGTTGTAAGCACGTTTGCATTGGAACTCGTCAACGCCAGTTCCTGAATGTTCATCACGCCTTCCTTAATAACGTAATTCCCCTGCACCGTTTCAAATTTTGTTTTTCCGCCCTTCAGTGAGTTTTGGAATAAACCAAGTGTGCGTGCCTTAAAGTCACCTTGTGATAACGTATTTGAAATCTGGTCCAGATTAATTCCGTGAACAATCACATTCTGGCCCTGCATTTTTCCGTCACCTGACAAATCAAATATCAACGCCGCCGGGCTAAGACCAACCGCCTTTAAAGAAGTTGAAAAATCGACGGTTCCTTCGATCAATTTTGTATTCATACCGGTTACGGCACGGATAAACGGATCGGAATTGATACCACGCATTTCAACATTCCCAGATACATTTAACGGTTCACGCACATTCTGACTTGAAACAACAGTTCCCTTAACGCCAATATCACCGTCAAATGTACGCGCATTCAAATTGGTTAGATCAAGACGGCCATTCGTCAATTTGGCCTGAACCGCAACATCGTTTAAAAGCCAGGGGTTGTAGTGTATTTCCTTGACGCCAAGGGCAAGGTCAAAATTAAACAAATGCATCCATTCAGTATTGATTGCAGTACGCGACCAGACAACATCCTTAGACGATTTTGAATTTGAAGCGGACGTTTTCGCCGCCTCCGGCGTCATCCCGTTTAAGATACTATCCGCCAAGACTTTACCCAAAGCAAGCTCACCGGAAAAATTAGGTTTAGCAGCAGACATATCGGCAACAAGTTGCCCCGATACAGACGTCGGTCCAACATTCCCCTTAAGACCGGTCAACGTATATGTACTGTCGTCCAGCTTCAAAGACGTAAAAAGATCAACGTTCTTTGCAAGGTCTTTCGATGTTTTGAAATCCTTTATAAACAATGCCAGCGCATTACCAAAATCCGGATGTTTTAGTTGCACATCCATTGTGTCAACCTGCGCATCATCAATAATGTTTTTAACCGCCCCGCTGGTGATCATTTCAATATCGCCAAGTGTAATATTTGTGCTTAGCAGCGATTCCTTACGCGACCCTTTCATACTTACCAATGCCGATAATGGACCGCTTACGCCCGCAGGCACCATCGCCGAAAGATCAACTACAAGAAGAGATTTGAGACTTTTGGCTTTTACAGATAGTTTTGTATCTACGCCTGCCAAAGTCTTGATATCGTCAATCAGCATGCTTGCCGAAACGGCCAGGCCGCTATCATTCGACATGGACAGGGATTTTATATTTATCCCCTTCTCATAAAACGATCCCTTGGCCACAACATTGTTTAAGACGTTATCGGAACCAATCACATCTTCGGGTAAAATTAATTTTGTGAAGCTTATATCGTAGTCAATATCAAGCGGCATTACATACAAACCAATAACTCCGTCAACTGTTTGGCCGATCGAAGCCTTGGCTTGAGTTTGGCCTGTTTGAGAATTTTCATCCTGCATAAATGGTGAAAGATCAAGATTTTCAGCCGCAAGTTTTATATTCAATGCGCCGCGTCCCGACGGTTTATACTGGAAACCGCCTGCCAATTCATATTTACTTCCGCTCAGGTCCAATGATGGTAGGTCAAAGTCAAGCCGTGACGGCGTGATGCCGATTTTACCGCTGGCAGTCAACGTTTTGAGAATGTTTTCAAGATTGTTCTGGCTGGCGGCACCGTTTGACATTTCGGCTGCGCGTATATGCATATCCTCCAGCGTTGTTTCAAAGCCAATATTTATTGTCGGCGTATGATAGGTCACATACCCTTTTTCATTATCTGTTTCCGCACGCTCATGTGCCATCGTGGCGTTTACTTTTATGGAACCGTCACCGGATATATCATCTACATTCATTTTCGCCGTGAATGCGTCATCAACCTTCGCAATGTTTACTGTCAGACCTGAGATTACCTCATTACCGATAACGACTTCCTGCGCCGCAACGGAAACATCAACGTCAAGATGCGATGGAACCGCAATAGATTGCGGCAACAAACCCGCTTGTACACTGTCAGTTTTTGCGGTGGGGGTTATTGTGCCGCTAGTATCCCCGCTTACAGGTATGAAGCTAGTAAGATTGGCCTGTTTCGTAATTGTAAGGTCGGCATGAATAGTTTGCTTACCTTCTTTTCCTGGACCTGTGTAACCAAGCTTACCGGATATAATCTGTTCTTTATTCAGTGTAATAAGCAGGTTTTCAAAACTGACCTCGCCACTGCCAGATGTGAGAATTCCCTGCATCTGGATATCCTGACCGTTCAATGCACTTACAGGCGCGGGCAGTGATATATTTTCCTTGGTAAGCAGTGTTGAGGTATTCACGGCGTGGAGAACCGTTTCCCCCTGAAAGTCCATTGGATCACGCGGGTTTAATACACCAAGGAAACTTGCGGAAAAATTATGATCCGGCAGGCCAACATCGGCCTTCAATGAAATCGTTTCAAATTCTTCGGTAAAGCGCTGCGTCCGTATATCGATATCCATTTTGCGGCCCTGAATGGTAACGCCGCCTGTAACTTGATAGGGACCCATAAGACTTTGTGACGAAATTGTCGTATTCAAATCATCTAACGCAAAGTCCGTACCCGCCGTCTGGTCACGGTACACGATATGACCGCCGATAATGTCAAGACGACTAACACTTATCTCAAGCGGCATGGATACGTTTCCATCGTCATGTGGCCCTTCGGTTGTCTTTGATCCTTCCATGAGGTTTTTAATTTTCTGTGTCTGCCAATTCTGGGAACCGTCGCTATACTGCGTAACCTCAACACGTGGTGATTTAAGGGTTATCTGATTAAACTCTACACTCCCGCTCAGAAGTGGCAGGATGGCAATGGATATACTCGCCTCGTCCAGTTTTAGGATATCGGCATCCTTCTCATCATTTCGCAGGGTGATTTTCTGAACATGAAATTTCGGACTTGGCAGCAGTGATAAATCCAAATTACCGGCTATATCAACACTCAGGCCAGTTTGATCGGCCACAATGGTTTTAATCTGGGATTTATATTGATTCCAATCAATAAAACTAGGCGCCGCAAGTGCAGCGACAACGGCAACTATCAGGATTGTTGTAATAAATGTGAAAAACCATTTCATATTAAAATACCCTTGCGGGCCTGAAGATAAACTTAAGCCCCTAAAATCATTGATTTGTGCCGTGCATCATACTCATTTTATTGAAATGACGCAAATGGCAATACCACAATTTTTGTTAAATATAGATATAGTCCGGACCAGTAGAAATTAATCGGTAGAAATCAATCGCTAGGTTGGCGAGATCAAGAGGTTAGAGCACGGTTAGGGAACGTCCTGATTAATGGTCTTTTTAATCTCGCTTCCCAAAGATGCAATTGTTTTGGCCGCTTCGCCAACTTCCTGCTCTATAATACTGCGAAGTGCGTCTTTATAGTCATCTGGCTGGTCATCTGGCACGGAATCTAATATCTTATCCGTCAAACCCGTTACCGTTTTTTGAATATCCTGAAACGTATCTTTCTGATCAATCATATCTTTGTTGAGTTTAATCAGCCGTTTTGAAAGCATTGATACAATCGCGCGAATGGTCGGATCCGTTTTCGCCAGTTTCTGATTCATCATCTTCGGCGAAATGACAATTGCAATTGTATCGTCCATCGCAATCATATGCGCCGTGCGTTTCATATTCACGAATAGGGCCATTTCGCCGATAATTTCCCCGGCACCAACGGTCGCAAGATCATATTCTTTACCGCCATTTATCTGATAAATTCGAACTTTACCGGTTTGTATCAGGTACGCGCAGTCCGCATCATCCCCCTGCCGCGCGATATGTACGTCTTTTGGAAATAATTTTCGTTTTAGAACTCTTGAAATTGGCTGTTTCATAATATTTATGCATTTTATTAATCTTTATTTTACTGCGAATTGTAATAATTCAAACCATAAAAATCTGTATAAATTTGCAGGAAAATTTCTTTTATGGTGAAATTATAAGTAATAATAATTTTGTACGTGGTGTAAGGGTGAAATACGTTATTCCAAATAATTTGTGTCTTATGTGCATGGTTTGTGTATTGGGTGTGATTTTAATGTGCGGAAGCCCTGCGCACGCACAAGACCGTGATTTCGACACAAATGGCCGCACAAATGAAGTTCTGGATGCCGTATCCAGAACAGGCGAGACAATCGACAACATTATTGACCTAATCCAGTCACAAGGCCGAACCAACCACAGAAACGGAAGTACAACGGCAGATTGTGACGACGATGCACCCCAGCGTGATTTAGAAGGATGCACCGATACAGGCACCTCACGATACAATATCACCATAGTCGATGAAAACGGTGACGGCATTGATGATCGCGTTCAAGATGCAATATCCGATATCCGTAACGGCACAGTTAACACACGTGATGACGATGACGGCGGCGATGATAATGATGAAAACGGAGACGACAAGAAAGACGATTGCAACAAAGCAGAAAGCCTGGAAGACAAGATCGAGTGTTACAGAACCGGAAAACTACCTGATAACAATAAAGATGACTGCAGCACAGCGGAAAATCTGGAAGATGAAATTCATTGCCTGCGCACAGGAAACCTTCCTGAAAAAACCGATAACGACAATGATAATAACAGTGACGACAGCACATCAGAGAATTGTAATCAATCAAGCGGAAGCTGCCTGGAAACGGATACTTCAACAGACCCAA
>JAUICS010000145.1 GCA_030427765.1 Alphaproteobacteria bacterium | reverse complement strand
GAAAATAACGCTGAAGGGAACGCATCAGACCAGATATCATTGAATAAATCGGCATCATCTTCGATCTGAATCATCGCAATACCAACAATTCCGTCATGTACCTCCGAAGCAAATGTCTGAATATCTATATTGACATTCAGCTCCTCCGCAAACGCAGGAATAACATCCTCAGCATCTTTTTTTGCCGCCGCTTCAGTATCCTCTGAATATCCAATTGTGTAATATGTATGCATTCAAAAATCTCAAAAAAATAAATCGATTTAATAGTGTAGGCCTTTACAAGCACATTCCGGACGCTATTAATATATGTCAAATCACTAAACAATACGGGGGTTATAGCATGACACGTGCCGGAATTACTACATATATATTGGTCACATCCCTGACCGGACAAGCCTTGGCGGCGGATATTTTGTACCTTAAAAACGGCGATATCCTATCCGGCGATATCACCGCATACGAAACCGGTATCGTAAAAATCACCACTAAATACGGTCAATTTGATGTTCCGACAGGCGACCTTGATGCCATTCAGTCAGGAAATGCACGAAAAAACGTTGCATTAAACAATGCTATCAATAACCCGAAAAATAACCAGAAAAACATGCAAACAAATACATCAACCGTAAAAGCAGAAACCACAACTACCAAGGTTGAGGCAGATGAAAAGCTCGGTCTTTGGGGTGCAAAATGGTCTGGAAACGCAAATCTGGGGGCAACGGCACGCACCGGAAATACCGAAAGCAACGGCATTAACGCCGACGCCACTGTCAAGGCACGATGGGACAAACATCGCGGGGAATTAAAGGCGGATTACAATTATGAGGAAGACGACAGTGATGTCACCGTTGATAACCGCTCCCTTGCCATGATTCATGACTATTTCTTTCAAGAGCAATGGTTTTGGGAAAATTCCGGTAAAGTGGAACAGGACGATATCGACCTACTGGACTACCGCGTTACATTAGCGTCCGGTTTGGGCTACCAGCCGTATGAACAAGATTATCTAAACCTCAAATTCGTGTTAGGGCCGGGTTATCAGTACGAAGAATTTGAGGACGGTACTGACGACAGCAGTGCCATTTTAAAATGGTCTATGGATTACGACCAGAAATTCTATGATGATTTATTCCGCCTGTTCCACGAACATGATGTAAGCGCACCATTCGATGATTTCGATGCGTATTTGTTCCAGAGTGAAAGCGGTATTCGTATGCCGCTGAAAAAAGGTGTTATCGCGTCCGGACAAATTGATTTTGACTGGGATAACGCACCGGCCGCCGGCATTAAGGAAGATGACACCACATATTCTCTAAAATTAGGGTATGAGTGGTAATACCGCCAATTATTCAGGAAGTTGCGGCCCCTCGGCCTCCGGCATTTCGTATTCCTTGAAAAACGACCACATCATATCATTTGCCGACACATCGTTATTAATATTGCCAACAATGTCTTTATATTTGCGGCATATACGTGCCTTTGGCCGTTCACACAAATCGGCACCGTAATCACCGCCCGGCCATGTATGGCCGCCATTATTTACGGTGCATAATGTCACGGATGCCTTACACCGTTGCCATGCTTTACAGACGACGTTGCCGCTTTTTGCGATTTCCTTCACGAGATTACTACAGCCATTCAACACGGCCATCGCGCCCACCATTTGCGGCACGGCCTCGCACTTACGTGTTTGTTCTTTTATCGAACTACCCATAATACCCAGCATTTCGGCGAAGCATCCACCGCAATCCCCGCCTTCGTATTTCGAGCATTTATCCGCCGTACCATGAAAATGAAGGATGGGGACCGGACGCAATGCATCGCATTTTTCAAGCGCCGCTGTTCCGGCATTCGGTGCAATCGCCGTTATCATATCGGACAGTTCACATGCCAAGCGGTAACTCATCATCGCGCCGTTGGAGTGGCCGGTGGCATATACACGGTCCAGATCAACCGAATAGCGATCACGAACCGACTCCAGAATTTTGCGAACAAAACCAACATCATCTATATTTTCACGTGCCGCGCGGCCACAGCATTTTCCGGCATTCCATGTATGAAAATTACCAATTTTCGATGAAATACCTTGCGGATATATAGTAATGAAACCTTTTTTATCGCCAGTTTCATGCATACGGGTTTGCTGTGCAATTCCATCCATAGAACCGCCGCCGCCATGAAATACCAAAACGACCGGCAATTCTGAGGTGCCGTTATAACTATCCGGCAAATACACATCGAAATAACGGCGATCGCCATCATGAATAAGGAAATTATTTTTCACGGAATATGCATGCGCCTGCCCAAATCCGGCAATGCCAGCAATCATAGATAATATAAAAATGGCAGTCGCGATAAGAGAACGGCAACTGGACGACAGATAAATCAATATACTCTCGCTTTTGGCGGAATTGGTTCAACCTCATTCGTCAAGGTATGCAGGACAACCGGACGATCACCCAAAGTCACCTTACCGGACTGCGTATCCACCCATGACAGGGTATGTTTCATCCATTTTTTGTCGTCACGTTCCGTGAAATCTTCACGGGCGTGTGCGCCGCGAGATTCCTGTCGGTTTGATGCCGAATAAATTGTTGCCATCGACTGAACAATAAGGTTATCAAGCTCGAGCGTTTCAACAAGGTCCGTGTTAAAGACAAGCGATCTGTCCTGAATGCCAAGATCATCACGTCCTTTGAATACGTCATCCATTTTATGACATCCGGCCTCAAGCGTTTCACCGGTACGGAATACGGCCGCGTGGTTTTGCATGGTCTGCTGCATATTATCGCGAAGCGCACCGGTTTTCGTACCGCCATCGGCGTTACGGAAGTGATCAAGACGTTCGATCGCCTTACTGCCGTCATCCGCGCCTAGCGGCTTATGCGGCGCGCCCTTTTCAACCGTTTCAGAGGCACGTATCGCGGCGGCACGTCCGAAAACAACAAGATCAAGCAGTGAGTTTGATCCAAGGCGGTTTGCGCCATGAACAGACACGCATGCGGCTTCACCGATCGCCATAAGGCCGGGCACAACACGGCTCGGGTCTTTTGCCGTCGGGTTTAAAACCTCAGTCTTATAATTGGTTGGAATACCGCCCATATTGTAATGAACGGTCGGTAGAACCGGAATCGGTGCCTTCGTCACATCAACACCGGCAAAGATTTTTGCCGTTTCGGCAATACCCGGTAATTTTGATTGAATAACATCGGCATCAAGATGTTCAAGATGCAGATTAATATGGTCCTTGTTTGGGCCGACGCCGCGCCCTTCATTAATTTCGATTGTCATCGAACGGCTCACCACATCGCGGCTGGCAAGGTCCTTAGCGGATGGGGCATAACGTTCCATAAAACGCTCACCCTCGGAATTTGTAAGATATCCGCCCTCACCGCGAACCCCTTCGGTAATCAAACACCCCGCGCCATAAACGCCGGTCGGGTGGAACTGAACAAATTCCATATCCTGTAACGGAATACCGGCGCGCAGAACCATGGCATTACCATCACCCGTACATGTATGTGCAGACGTACATGAAAAATACGCACGGCCATATCCGCCCGTTGCCAGAACGGTCTGATGCGCACGGAATCGATGCAATGTACCGTCATTAAGGTCCCATGCCATAACGCCAAGACATTCACCGTCATCGCCCATAATCAGATCAAGGGCAAAATATTCGATAAAAAACTCAGCCTTGAATTTCAGCGCCTGTTGGTAAAGCGTATGCAAAATCGCGTGTCCGGTACGGTCCGCCGCCGCACATGTACGTATGGCCTTACCCTTACCATAATGGGTTGTCATACCGCCGAATGGACGCTGATAAATTTTACCGTCTTTTGTACGGCTGAATGGAACGCCGTAATGTTCAAGTTCGATGACCGCGTCGGGCGCTTCTTTACACATGTATTCGATCGCGTCCTGGTCGCCGAGCCAGTCGGAGCCCTTGACCGTGTCGTACATGTGCCAGCGCCAGTCATCTTCCTCAACATTACCAAGCGCCGCAGAAATACCGCCCTGCGCCGCAACCGTATGTGAACGTGTTGGAAAAACCTTTGTCAAACATGCGGCATGCAGGCCCTTTTCCGCCATGCCCATAACGGCACGTAAACCCGCGCCGCCGCCGCCAACAACAACAACGTCATATTCGTGATCAATGACTTCGTATGATTCTAACATTTAAAATGTCCTCTCTATCTTAAAACCTGACAAACGGCCTATAACGCCATTTTTAAAATTGAAAATATACATGCCACCGCCATGGCAAAGAAAAACAGTTTTTGGCCAACAAGCTTAAAAAACTTGAACCCTTCGTTATGGATGTAATCCTCAACAACCACTTGTGAACCAAGGGCAGCATGATAAAACGTCGAAATAACCGTTAAAATTAACAAAATCGCATTGATCGGATTTGATAGCCAAATCGTTACTTCAAGGTAATTTTCCACTTCCATCGACTTAAGCGATATCATCAGCCATATAACAAGAACCAAATTGGAAATTGCCGTAATACGCTGATGCATCCAGTGTGTTGTGCCATCATGTGCGGAACCAAGTCCCCGTGCGCGGGCCAATGGTGATTTAATACCTTTATCTTCCCATTTTAAGGTCATATGTTTCACCCTTTCGATTAATAATTATAAATACAGAACCACATTCCGGCGGTCACCAGAATGGCGCCGTAAAACACAACATATCCAGCCTTTGTCGCGCAGCCGATTTTCATCATGCGGCCCGTATCCCAGATAAGATGCCGGATACCGTTAAACATGTGGTAAATAACAGAAAATGACCAACCAATTAACAGAAACTGGCCAAATGGATGCGCCATGAATGATATAAACGGCTCATACGCCTTCGGCCCCATGGCAATTGACACAAGCCAGACAGTGAACAGGACA
>JAUICS010000144.1 GCA_030427765.1 Alphaproteobacteria bacterium | reverse complement strand
CATGCCGACGTGATGCCAGTGTTTTTTTCATCGGGCGACTTGTGGCACCTTCATCGCCAAAAATTGCGGGTTCACCCATCGCCATGGCTTTCAGAAGGTCTTTACCGAAGCCATCGTCTTTTGCCTCCTCCGGCAGATCATTGATATTTATATCGGGCTGCGGGTTGGTCTTGCTCTCTTTTGCACGTTTCTTTTCGTCTTCGGCGGCCTTTGCCAATTCCTCATCAATTCGTTCAACGCGGTCGATTGCATATCCAATGATGCCCGGAAGATGCGGCCGTGCAAGCTCGTGCAGAAGCTTTGCATCCTCATACGTCCACGCGATAATTTGCTGACGGACTTTTACCAGATTTCCTTTATGGAGTTTTATTGCCTGACGAATTCGGTTTTCGGCATATTCGCGCGCCATTCCAGTCTCCTTAATCCAATATCCTTATTTTTAAGGCTTATTTCTTTAGGATGCCATGAAATCCGGAAAATACCAAATCAGATCATAGTATAAATTATTTACATAATGTATATTTTGTGTTAAATATCGATGCCATAAGGAGACAAACATGAGTATGACGAGTCGTTTTGCGGGTCTATGTGGAGCGGGAATGGTTCTATTTTCAGCATTGGCACCATTGGCCTATGCCCAGGGGCAAGGGGCTAGAATTCCATACTATCAGCTTAGGCAGTCGACTATTTCACTAGATGATAAATACGATATTACCGCACATGGTCAATGTGCATTGCGTGTTATGGGGCTGACAACAGATGATATTGTCTGGACAGGTAAATATATATCACGCGATTATCTTCTGTTTGATTTGAAAGAAGGCCGCGGCAAAAAACGGGGCATTGATGCCGTTTTAATGAACGTTGGCGGCAGTTTGGTTGAGAAGGTACAAGAAGAAGCGGATGAACAGGACGCTACAACAATGTTGGATGACAAGGCATATAACATTAGTCATGTTGTGTTCTATCGTAAACGCGGTATTGATTATGACACTGTGTCGGAAAGTGGGTTTTTAAGAAATGTGCGCGGGAATAATTATATCTTTGTAATTGAACCTGCAGATGAAGATCCTCGCCGTAAAGAGTTTTATGCATTCGATTTTGGCGGCGGAAAATACTTAACCAGTCCGCATGATATTCCCGAACCTGAAGGTCGCGAGGGGCAGCGTATGCCTATACCGAATGCCATGCCAGTAGATGCAAACACAAGGGCAATGTTGGAAGAAGTTGTTAGCTGTATGACCTTAGGCTAATTCCGTTTCAATTTTGTTTTTCAAAAACTGGTATGTGTCTTCAAATGCCTGATTGATATCTTCATCACTGCCCGTCACGGCGGCCGGATCAGGCATTCCCCAATGTAATTTTTCGTGCGGACCAAAAAACACAGGGCACGCCTCACTCGCCGCGGCGTCACATACGGTTATAACAAGATCGAAGGATGTGCCTTCAAATTCATCCCATGATTTGCTGTGTGGTTCATTAACCGCAATGCCGTGTTTCTTGAGTGTTTCCAGTGATTTCGGATGGACATATCCGGCCGGTTTACTGCCCGCGCTTACGGCCTCAAACTTATCACCTGCCAATGCGTTTATCATGGCTTCGCCCATAATGGAACGGCATGAGTTACCGGTACAAAGAACCAGAATACGTTTCATTGAGATCCCCTCTATATGTTTAATTAATGTGCGTTGGCATTATCGCAGGTTTGATTAAGATTATGAACAAACATTTCCATCATGGTCATAAACATATCGGTGCGGGCCTGACAACATTTGGCTTCGAGAAGGGCCTGTTTTTCATTGGCATCTAGCGGGCAAATCATCGCAAGACAGGTCATTAATTTATTGTCGCTTGCGGAGTGCATGGATTCTTCGTTGCAGGTCAGCCCCTCCGCAATGAAGTATTTTTCAAGCAAGTTAAAAAGTTTTTCGCGGTCCAGATCAAGGCATGGGGACGGCTCCAAATCACGCTTATAAGGTTCCCAGTCAGGCTTAACACGGCGGTAGCCGTTATGTGGCTGAATTTCCTCTTTTACCGCAAAACGGCTGACCCCGGTAAGCGTTATAACAATGCGTCCGTCATCGGTTTCGGAAAATGAGGTAATACGTCCTGCGCAGCCAATATTGTATATATGGTGTTTGTTTTCTTCGGTTCTGGTTTTATTGCATTTATGTGGCTGTATCATGCCAATCATACGGCTATCGCGCAGGGCGTCGTCAACCATTTTCAAATAACGCTCTTCAAAGATATTCAAAGGCAGGTTTCCGCGCGGTAAAAGCAAGACACCATGAAGCGGGAATATAGGCATTTCGTCAGGCAAACTATCATAGTCTGTTTCAAAAAACGTATTTTTTGGACAACTCATGTAATATCTATCTAATGGTTATATCTGTGCGTTTGTTTAGAAATAACCTATGTCAAAATCTTATGAGAACAATAGGGTCGACAATTTTCTTCGCCCCGCCATGGTGTGCGGATCACTTGGGCCGAGAGCCTCAAAAAATTTCAGGAGTTTATCCTTGGCCTTGTTCTCCTTCCATTCACGATTCTTCCTGATAATGGCCAGCAGGTGATCAATGGCGTCCTCAACCATTCCCTGTGTATATTCGGCGCAGGCCAATTCGAATAATGCATCCAGATCATCGGGGTTTTTATCAACGGCCTGCTGTAATGAAGAAAGGGGTGAAGACGGTTGCTCTTTCGCAAGTTCAATGGCCACTTGTGCCTCTTCATACGCCGATGTTTTTTTCATCTCTTCGGGTGCGTTTGCAAGAACCTGCTCGGCTTGCTGGACCTGTCCCGCCGCGATGAATGTTCGCACAATACCGGCAAAGGCCTTTGCGTTTGTTTGATCTTGCTGAAGGATGGCGGTGTAAAGCTGCTGCGCCTCCATTAGCTGCTTGTTTGACAAAAATTCGGCGGCTTGTTTCAGCGCTTCGTCAATATCAAGTGCATCCGGCTGTGCATTATTAATGGCGGTGACCAATTCCTGAACAAATGCTTTTACCTCTGCCGGCGATTTTGCACCCTGGAAACCGTTAATTGGCTGCCCTTGGAAAAATGCGTATACCGTAGGCACAGATTGAATACGAAGCGCCATGCCGAGTTCCTGGTTTTCATCCAAATTGACCTTCGCCATCAGGATTTTACCGCCGGCCGCATTTACCTCTTGCTCAAGGATCGGCATTAACTGCTTGCACGGGCCGCAGCGCGGCGTCCAGAATTGCACGATGACGATGCGTTCCATCGATTGACGAATAACGGTGTTTTCGAAATTCGATACATTTGCATCGAAAATAAGGTGTTTTGGCTGTTCCGATGGGCCTTGCGGCATCTGCGGCTGCATGCTAAAGGAATTTGCATCCGCCGTTATGTGTGAAGCGGCCGGGTTATTCTGTTCATCCGGATTATTTGATGCCGAATTATCACCTTGCTTTTTTCCGAGTCCAAAAAACATGCGTCCTCACTTTTATCTTAAATACTCTTTAGATCTATGATGTGCGGTCTATGGCCGCAAGAGTCAATGAATTTTAGCAGATCATCCGGTGATAATCCGACGGTCATACGGTTATCAAGCGGGTGATAATTCACAATATCCTTATCCATCATATCTTTATCGAGGATGAGCGTCACGGCATGATCCGTGTCATTGATAATTGAAAACGGACAGACGGAGCCGGGTTTAACCCCTAAAAATTGAAAAAGACGTTCTGCCGACCCGAATGACAAGCGGTCAGAACCGATATGTGACGGCAGTGCCTTGAGATCAACTGGCGTTTCATTGAGCGCAACGACAAGGTAATTGCGTTTCTTTTTATCCCGTAAATACAGGTTCCGGCAATGTGCGCCGGGTATGTCATTTTCAATTGTCTGGCTTTCTTCAACCGTAAAAACCGCTTTATGGTGATGAAGTTCGTAAGAAATGCCCAGCGAATCAAGATGCGCAATCAATGTATCAGGATGCGTTGGCAGGTCAGAAACGGGATCGTTTTCGGTTTTTGCGGTATTGTTCATGTGTTTGATTTTATTGATCTATTTAAATTCTTAGTCTGAAATTTGCATTACCATACCCCGTCTGTGCTATATTATCAATAGTTACCATAAATGGAAAAAGATATGCGGATAAGCATAGGCGAGTATAAGAGGGCCATATAAATATAACGTGATCTGGTAACACTTTAGTAACTTTTTCACGTTATGAATAATATAGATACTTATTAAGGGCAGAGAGAAATGGCAAGAAGTTTAGGAATTATACATGGACCACGGAATGAAAGTGTATCAATTCAGGATCATACACAATCACCGGAGCTGGCAGCAGGCCCATCACCGGTATTGAGTTCGGTGTTTGACCCTCATACACTTGGATAAGTAGATATAGGCATCAGCGGTTTCTATTGAAAAAAGCATTCTAAGTTATACAATCGTAGCATGGCTATTGAATTGTTTCAGCTCAACAACGGCGACATCGCTATCGGTTATAATCATGAGTTACATGATGAGATTAAACGTGTAGAGTATTTTCGTGATCAGAAGCTCTTCATGATCGTATACAATGATCCCGATCATGAAGGGGAATTACTTCATTATGAAATTTCTGAAGAAGCAGCAGACTTGGTCAGACATAGTGCGAATGATATTATTATGATCAATGCGTGCAACCCAAGTAATCAAGTTGAATACAAAGTTCCGCTTATCCAGATTGGTGTGTAAAGCCCAAACGGGCTTATGAATCTGCGAAAACGGGGCCGTTCAAACATACCTAAACAAAAATGTTGCTTTTTTAGTTTGGATGAGTATTATCTGCCCTTACTACCCAAAACGCGAGTGTAGCTCAGGGGTAGAGCGCAACCTTGCCAAGGTTGAAGTCGAGGGTTCGAATCCCTTCACTCGCTCCATTATCTTCA
>JAUICS010000143.1 GCA_030427765.1 Alphaproteobacteria bacterium | reverse complement strand
CGTCATACGTTGAACCGGATCGTCGTGCAACAAACCGCGCAATAATTCTAACACACCGCCCGTAAAACGGTCTTTGTTTGTCATGGCGATATAGGATCCCATTTCCATCTTCATTCTTATGATGTCATGGTTCGTCATATCCTTCATCGGATCATCACTACGCAGCATAATGGCAATACATATGCCGAACGCATATAAATCATCCTGCTGCGTCCCAATACCCCGGCCAGAGGATTGCGCAATGGCACGTTCAATCGGTTCAAACAAACTTGGCTGATTATATGATGGAGGAACACACACACAATCACCCAGTGTGATACGTTCGATATGTTCGGCCGTGCCCGATGCAAACATATTGGTGACAGAGACATTTCCGTGAACAAGGTCAACATTTCGCATATCCATCAATGCGGATGACATTGGCTTGATAAACAGCTCCGTAACTTCTTCCGGCTTCATATGCATCGCCAGTGGCTGCCCTTTCTTCAACAACGGACGACCAAGCGAATTTTCATACACGACAACAAAAACATATTTTTTCAGAGGCGGCCAATAGACAACGCCACTATCATAGTACCGGATAAGAGATTGGTGTTTTATCGTTCTGTACGTTTCAATTTCGTAGTATCGCGGTGGCAAATGATCAATACAGATATATGCGAGCAAGCTACCAACATCACTTCCATGTGCCGCATACGCCTTTAATACGCCATTATCCAGATCCGGCAAACGTTCGCCGCACAAAATGGTTATCTTGTTTTTCAGAAGTGTTTTTGTCTCCGATCCAATACCACCGGGAACAGGTGGCGTCGCATCTTTAAGCGCCCCTTCTTTTTCTGCCGCATCATCCTGCGCGGCCCCTTCCTTTAAGGGATCTTGCGGAGTATCTTGAGTGTCTTCAGACATACGAACTAATCACGATCCTATATTGCAAATTACTTTTGCAGGAATACCAATATCTTAAATATTAGTATGCGTTGAAGTTTTTGTAAAATGGTCAGTGCAGGATAACCGGATTGCCGCCCCGCGCTAACCGTGCGCTAACCCTTCACCGTGAACGGGTCATGCATAAGGATTGTGTCATCACGCTCCGGACTGGTTGAAAGTAATGTTACCGGTGCCTCGACCAAACCCTCGATCATACGTACGTATTTCACCGCCTGCGCAGGGATATCGCCCCAGCTTCGCGCACCGCGTGTGCTATCCTTCCACCCTTCGATAGTTTCGTAAACAGGTTTCAAAGCCGCCTGCTCAACGCTTGATGCCGGAATGTAATCGATACGAGATCCATTCAATTCATAACCGACACATATCTTGATTTCATCCAGACCATCGAGAACATCCAGTTTTGTAAGTGCAATACCATGTATACCACCAACCTTGATTGTCTGACGTACCAGCGCAGCATCAAACCAGCCACAGCGCCGTTTACGCCCTGTTGTTGTTCCGAATTCATGTCCCTTTTCCCCCAGGAAGTGGCCAATCTCGTTATCTTGTTCGGTAGGGAAAGGCCCCTCACCGACACGCGTCGTATATGCCTTTGTAATACCAAGAACATAGCCGATTGAGTCCGGTGACATACCGGAACCAGTTGCGGCCTGTGCCGATGCCATGTTGGATGACGTTACGTAAGGGTATGTTCCATGATCAACGTCGAGCATCATACCTTGCGCCCCTTCAAACAGTATTTTTTTACCTTCCTGTCTGAATTTATCAAGGACAAGCCATGTCACGGCCTTATATTGCAAAATCTCATCACGAATTTCCAAAAGCTGCTCGAGAATATCATCCGGACTGATCTCGTCACAGCCCAGCCCTTTCAGCAAGGCATTATGGTGCAACATCATACGATCAAGCTTACGCTTCATAACCTCGGGATACTCCAGATCACAGACACGTAGGGCACGGCGGGCAATTTTATCTTCGTATGCCGGACCAATACCGCGTTTTGTCGTTCCAATCGGGTTATTGCCGCGCGCCTTTTCCATGGCTTCATCAAGGGCACTATGCACCGGCAAAATTAACGGCGCGTTCTCGGCAATCATCAATTTTTGCGGATTAACCTCCACTCCCTGTTTGCGGATGGTTTCAATTTCTTTCGACAATGCCCACGGGTCAATTACAACGCCGTTTCCAATGATCGATACTTTTGCCTTACGGACAATTCCGGATGGAAGAAGGTGCAGTTTATATTCTACCCCGTCGATGACCAGCGTATGACCGGCATTATGCCCGCCTTGAAAACGCACCACCACATCGGCGCGATTGGATAGCCAATCGACAATTTTACCTTTTCCTTCGTCGCCCCACTGCGAACCAATAACCGCAACATTACTCATATATCTGACACCTTTCGTTTTTCTCTATTACTCCGTTACGATGTCACCGCAACCGGCTTACCATCCTTATAAATAAAATCACACCAATGCTGCCGTGCCATGTCCTCGGTGAAGTCATCATCATCCAAGGCACGGACCGTAATATACCCCTCACCCTGAAGTTTTGAAAGCACATCGGCAGATACGTCACCGGATACATATAGACGGGATTTTCTATCATTTTGATTTACGACAGGGCGAATGGCATCTGTGTAGAATGTAAATCCTACCGCACACTCATTCAAAAGAACGTCGCCATTTGCCACACGGAATTCCGCGTTATATCGACCGCCACGCCCCAAAACGCCCTGCGCCCCGTCTGCAAAGAAACTGAATGCGATACCGGCATGATATTCAAACCCACGTGTTTCCACAGGATCAAGTGACAAGGTGACATTGTCTACTCCAAGGGCTTTTAATGACCGCTGTATATCCGATGCCATGACTTTCAGATTCTGAACATTTGCACGTTCGGCATCATCAATCTGTATCCCCTCGATCGTTGCAATCGCATCATCAATCGTGCCCGTTGCCTTAATAAGATCAATAATCATATCAACATCGGAATGTTTATATTCCTGAAGCGCGTGTATATCACGGCGAATAATAGCTTTCTTCACATTCTCAATAACGCTTGGCGGCATATCCAGTTTGTTCAAAATGGACGGCACCAATGTCGGCAGACAGAAATCTATAGTTACATTTTCAATACCGCATTTCTGGAGGGCCTGAAGGGCAATTACGCATATTTCCGTATCAGCCTGCGTCCCCTCAAACCCGAAAATTTCACACCCAATCTGTGTAAACTGGCGCACGGGACGCGTGTCCGTCGCCTCAATCCTCAGCGCATCCGACGCATAACATAAACGCAGCGGACGTTTAGCCTCCGGCAAACGGGTCAATGCAATGCGGACAATCTGTGATGTAATATCGGCACGAACGCCTAGCATTTCCTTTGACACCGGATCCATAAGGCGAAACATTTTTTTCGCAACGGCCTTACCGACATGCACCTCCGAAAAACTATGCTCATTCTCCATCAACGGCGGCTTCACGTATGTATAGCCGTTATTTTCAAACAGCTGCGTCATGACCCGCGTGATATGCATTTCCGTCTTCGCTTCGTTTTGAAGCAAGTCATGAAAACCGGGAGGTAGCAAAGCAGGATTATCAGCCATCACAATTCATCTCAAATCAATTCAGGATACTTTTTTCATACGTGCCGTGTTGGCGATAAGATCACACAGGCCATCAATTTCATTTTCAAGGATAGACACATCCTCGCCCTCACCCATTACACGGATAACGGGTTCCGTCCCAGACATAC
This sequence comes from Alphaproteobacteria bacterium, assembly GCA_030427765.1. Classification (GTDB taxonomy): domain Bacteria; phylum Pseudomonadota; class Alphaproteobacteria; order Micavibrionales; family Micavibrionaceae; genus JAUICS01. The sequence continues at coordinate 1,226 of JAUICS010000143.1, read as the reverse complement.
GGACAAAAATCCGGCCGTTACTGCCGAGCTTCGCCTCGGACGCCGCAATTGCGGCCTTAACATCACCGTTGCCAAGAGGATCGTCGCCTTTTTCAAACCGGACATTTTTCAAAATTTGCGGAAACGGCTCAAACCGGCGTAAATACTCACTCGCCGTCTTACCGGACGTTTTCAACGCCGACAGGACATGCAACGCCGCCATAACACCATCACCGGTCGTACCGTAATCCGTCATGACAATGTGTCCGGATTGTTCACCACCAAGATTAAAACCGCCTTCGCGCATGTGCTCAACGACATAACGGTCACCAACTGGCGTTCTTGCCAGTGTCATCCCGTTATTGGTTAAATACCGCTCCAACCCCAAATTCGACATAACCGTGGCCACAACCGTATCATTCGTAAGTTGCCCGCATTCCTTCCACGTTGTCGCAATCAGGGCCAAAATCTGGTCACCATCAACGACTTTCCCCTTCTCATCAACAACGATCAAACGGTCCGCATCACCATCCAGTGCAAGGCCGATATGTGCCGAATGCTCCAAAACCGCCTTTTGCAGGTTTTGTGGTTTGGTTGCACCGTAATCCAGATTGATATTCCGGCCATTTGGATTATTCCCGATTGTTATAACCTCGGCCTCGAGCTCCCATAAAACCTGAGGTGCAACCTTATAGGCCGCGCCGTTTGCGCAATCAACAACGACTTTCAAACCATCAAGGGTCTGGCCGCGCGGCAAACTGCTTTTCACAAATTCAATGTACCGGCCAAGCGCATCGTCAAGGCGGCTTGCCTTCCCGAGCGATTGCGGGTCTGCGTTCTGGGAATTCAGATCAGTGCCCATGGCGGCTTCGATCTGTTCCTCGACGTTATCATCAAGTTTAAAGCCGTCCGCGCCAAAAAGCTTTATGCCGTTATCTTCAAACGGATTATGGGAGGCGGAAATCATTACACCCACATCTGCGCGCAAGGAACGCGTCAACATGGCAATTCCCGGCGTTGGTATCGGCCCAACCAGCAATACATCCATGCCCATAGCCACAAAACCGGATGCCATTGCCTGCTCCAGCATATAGCCGGACAAGCGTGTGTCCTTACCAATGATTGCACGGCTTTGGTGACCGGGCTCACAGCTGCTTTTCTTTAAAATTGTGGCCGTCGCCATGGCAACTTTAAGCGCCATATCCGCCGTCATGGGATGCACATTCGCCGTGCCGCGCACGCCATCG
>JAUICS010000142.1 GCA_030427765.1 Alphaproteobacteria bacterium | reverse complement strand
GCCGCTAATACTAAATAATACTGTAACTTTTGGCTTACCAACATGCGCTAATGCGCCGCCTTGTTCCTTCACACGTAGAATTTCTCTTAGAGTTTCAGATGGCTCCTCGCCACCAAGTTCTGTTTCAGGGACTAAAGGTTGCTGTTCGGAATATCCGCCGCCGTTGGCATAACTATAAGTTGATGCAAGTTTAACTGTCATAATTTCATCCTCTATTACTTTAAAAATAACACACCGGCATCTTTTCCTCCTTTTCGTGAAAATCCACAACCTATTATTTTGCATAACGGATATTCTTTAAACGCATACCTGAGCACGTAGCCATGCAAATCAGGAATAAACAAATAAAACTGTCCATTCGCCTGCAATATGCTAGATATAAGGCTTTAAAACGTATCAGATCATTTGGGGATATGGTGACGGGGACATCACAGCGTGTTTCATTGAAAAATCTATGGCATGAATACACATCGGTATTTAGGCAAAGCGATGCCGTGATCAGCCGTTTCCTTGGAATCGATTCCCGAAATACGGTGCCGACATCCATTATGAATGACCCGCATTTAAAAACAAAAATGGCAATTTCCGTCCTTGCGGGATATGCTATTGCCCATTTGGATACAACGTTATTGCTGGAGGCCATCGGCTCCGCCTTCATTATATTTGCCGCCAGTTATGATACGCCGCGCCAGCGTTCAGCATCTTTATCACTAGGGTCCGCGTTCTATGCAGCACGGTTTACATCATCCGCCGACTGGCCCGCCGCCGCGCAGGCCACCGTGGGTACATTACGCATCGCGACGTCCCTTCTGTTCCCGAGTACACGTGATGAAAACATGAGTGACGAAACGCTTGAAAATATACGCCGGGCATTGACTGCATCGGTAGGGATTGGGGGGATCATTCTTTATCTGCTTGTTGGACCGGATCTGGAAACACCGCTTTCCGTCCTGCCGCTTGCCGCAATTCTGTCATCGACCATCGCCGAAACCATACCCGACAGGATGGAGATATCGCGCCTTGGCCTATACATGTCAACTAACCTGCTTCTCCTTCCCTATTTCGGGTTTGAAGCCTTTTCGGTCGGGGCACTGGCCCTCAACACTCTGGCCGCAACAAACACGGCAAAACAAATAGTCAGAATTACACATTCACCGAAAGGCCAGACACCAACGCCATAAACATGCCTTCAAAAAACCAGTGGACCATAACGCCGGCACAATAGAAAAATCCACAAAATATAGTATACTATCAGGTGATAGGCACTATACATTGATTTATCTTTCGTTGACTGCCTGCACCACATTTACACATACCGGTTTCACTTACGTACCAGATAGGAGTCATCGATGTTCGATATTGCGCAGCTTAAACACGGAAACCATGTGCAAATTGACAGATCGCGTGATGACAATTTATCGATACCGGCAAAATCAACATTGGCAGATCAATTTTTAGGCCCTGACGAATCATATCAGGATTTATTTGCACGCGTAGCCGCGTATTTCAGTGACAATAGCCGCCATGCGCAGCGGATATACGATTACATGTCGCGCTTATGGTTTATGCCGTCACCGTCCATATTGGCAAATGCCGGCCCTTATCATGGTCTGCCGTTAACCGAGCAAGCCAAACAGGAAAAATACCTGTCCATATCGGATCAAAATATTGAAACATTCCTCAAACACATCAAAACCGGTGACGGTATTCTTATTCCCGATGCGTTTATGCAGGCGGTTGAGAAGGATGAAGAATGGACGCTAAAACCCCAAAATGCTGACCAGATAGCTAGCAAAACAAACGCTCGCGATCTATGGGGCGCTATTCTGACCAAACGTATTGAAACTGGCGGGCCGAATATTGTGTTTATCGACACCGTAAATACGGCTTTGCCAGAGCAGCATAAAATGGCCGGTTTACGGATTTCATCCTCAAATCACTCAACCGGTACGGCCATGCCGTCAGGTGAAGATCCTTTGGGCGGCGTGCGTGAGGCCGTATACCCGACTGCCACACTTAATCTGGACGCATACACGGAATGGAATGACAAAACACATTTCATTGAAGACATTATGCGATTTCTGGACAATGTTTTAACGGACACTATTGATAAAACAGCAGGGTATAAAGACGACATTGCATATACCTGCACGCGTGCACGCCCGATAGGACTTGGCGTTATGGGTTTTCATAGTTTTCTGCAATCCAAAATGATCGCCATGGAAGACATCATGGCAAAAGTCTGGAACGCAAGAATATTTGAAGACATCAAAAATAAAGTCGATACCGCGAACAAAATACTGGCGAAGGAACGCGGGGCATGCACGGACGCGTCCGATTACGGCATAGATGAACGGTTTTCCTACAAAACATCAATACTGCCGACCGATACCGCGTCACATATATGCGGCGACTTATCGAACGGAATCGCACCCTATGAATCAAATACATACATTCATAAAGGCGCGCATGCATCATTCCCGATACGGAATCCGCATCTTGAGAAACTGTTACTTGGCAAAAACAAGAATACAGAAGATATATGGTTATCCATCGCCTCAAACGAAGGCTCTGTTTCGCATCTAAATTTCCTGACAGATGATGAGAAAAATATATTCAAAATATCGTTTGAAATTGATCCACGCTGGCTTCTTGAACATTGCACAGACCGGGCGCCATTCATATGCCAATCCCAAACGCTGGATATGTTTTTAACGGACGATATGGATTTGGACGACATATCTGATCTTCACATAAATGCATGGAAAAAAGGAATTAAATCGTTACGCGCATGTCACGTAAAACAAATTGACAGCAAGACATCATTTGAAATAGAGAGTATAAAATCAGATGAATGCCAAGCGTGCCGATTTTAAATTCCTGATCAAAAGTAATGCCCGATTCTACATCTAACGCCCCTAAATCAAACGTCCCAAAAACAAACGTCCCTGAATATTCCTCGGTCTCCGAATTATCGTTTAATTTAAAACGGACATTGGAGGACAGTTATGGCCGTATCCGCGTACGCGGGGAACTTTCCCGTGTAAAAATTCATAGCTCCGGCCACATGTATTCCGATCTGAAGGATGATCAATCCGTTATCAACGTTGTATGTTGGCGCAGCACGCTTGCGAAGCTTTCTATCAAGCCGGAAGAGGGGTTGGATGTTATCTGTACGGGAAAAGTATCGTCCTATCCCGCCCGTTCGAATTACCAGTTAATCATTGAATCAATCGAACTCGCCGGTGAAGGCGCCCTTCTGAAACTGCTCGAAGAACGAAAAAAACGATTGGCGGCCGAAGGATTATTTGATGAATCCCGTAAAAAGGATTTGCCGTTCCTACCGGACGCGATCGGCGTTATTACATCCCCCACCGGCGCGGTGATACAGGATATTATGCATCGCCTAAATGACCGTTTTCCCCGCCATGTCTATCTTTGGCCCGTCCATGTCCAGGGTGACAGGGCCGCGCAGGAAGTTATCGCCGCCATCAAAGGTTTTGATGGAAATTTGCCCGATCATATTAAAAAACCGGATGTGTTAATCATTGCACGTGGCGGCGGGTCACTTGAAGACCTGATGCCGTTCAATGATGAGGACTTGGTTCGGGCGGTTGCCGATTGCTCCATCCCCGTTATTTCGGCCATTGGACATGAAACCGACACCACGTTAATTGATTATGTATCGGACAAACGGGCCCCGACCCCGACCGGTGCGGCCGAAATTGCCGTACCGCGACGCGTTGATATTATGGCCGGATTAATGGATTTCGCGAAACGTCTGCATGGAGCCATGATGCGGCATATGGATATGGCCACAATGCAGATATCGCATATGAGTAGTCGCCTTGGTGACCCCCGCCAGACACTTGATATCAAAACGCAGCAACTGGATTTCCTCTCTGAAAAAATGGATCGTGTTTTCGACCGCAGCGTTGAAAAACACCAAACACGCCTCATATCACTATTCTCGCGATTGGTGCATCCAAAGGCGCATATGGAGTTTTTATCCTCACGCCTATCCGAGAGATCAGAACGGCTGGCAAATATAGGGCAGAAAATCCTTGAAAAGAAGGAAACGCAGCTACATTCCCTTGAACGGGTTCTTGAAAACCTGTCCTTCAAACGTATTCTGGACCGCGGTTATACGGTCATCCGTGATAAGGATAATAAACTGATTACAAATGCAGACGATATCATAGAAAATCAAGACATCACCGTCGAATTCAAAGGCAATAAATCAATTGCCGGTATTCTGAAACCCGCCAAATAGAGAAACCGACTTAACGTGCCCGACTTAACGTGCCCAACTTAACGTGCATTGCAGCATGCGAAGATTTAAAAATTGTCTGGACTTTTGTTATGATGATAGGGATGCTTAAAAGGCTATATTTGAAGGACTTCTAACGGGTTATGACACTCAAAGAAATGTTGGATAAAATGGGTATCCCTTATGTAATGGGCCCATATGAGACAAATTTGTGGACACACACGGACGGTGACAGCTGCGTCACCGCCAGTGCGGATGTGGCCATGAGCCCTTATGCCGAGGAACTGGAATCACAAATTCTGTTTTTCTACGATAAACCGCCGGAAGGTAAAAACCCCACCGATCAGGTTTTCAAGGCCAAGGCCGTTCCAAAATCAAAAGGAAACTGGTCATTCGATGTTTTGGATATCAAAGGTGAATGTCATAAAGACAAGGTTCCGGATTGGGAAAAAAACACATGCGATTTTTTCCGTGCGTGCTGCCAAGCCCTGCAACGCGGTGAAATTCCTGATATTGATGAATTACTGGATGAAGAATTCTTCAAATCCAAAGGTCGTTTTGGCGGCCGTCGCGGCGGCCGTGGTGGCGGACGCTCCGTGAATATGAAGAGTGTCGGCACACCGCCACGCGCACCAACAGGCGGCATGAAGTAATTCTGGTCGAATTACCTGTA
>JAUICS010000141.1 GCA_030427765.1 Alphaproteobacteria bacterium | reverse complement strand
CTTTTCTTGTCTGCGTGTCACGGCGGTAAACCAAAAGATATCGATATGGCGATATACAGTCCTCAGCTCGTTGAATTCATAAAAAAAATGATTGCCATTCGTGATGAATCTCCAGGAAGTTATCGTGAAATGGAAGATCAACGTGAAAAGCTAAGCTACTATGTTCATAAGCTTGAGGCTTTGACGGGATTGCAAGCGCAAGTGGATGATATCATCCGGGGGCATGGTCAAACCCGAAATTTTGGTGAAGCAGCAAAAATTGTTATGCATGTCGATACACCGGAAGGAATCTTCCCTGTGGACCTGTCTGTTTATTCTGAACCCGTAACACCTCAATCTTTTATTGGCATTGATGCCCAAGCGCCAATATTCGCCATGACATATGATTTAAATACTTCTCAATTTGTGTATCACTGCGATGCGCCTGACCATATTGAAAGACTGATCCTTGCGCCATTTTCAGATAAGCTTGATGTAAAGTTGAGGGAGAAGGCTAAAACAAAAGGTTTTACAATTGCATTTCCACACGCTCCAGAAACGCCACTTGTTGCACAAGCCGCCGCCTTAGGCTGATTTAAAATCGCGTTCTATCCAGCCCGTTTCAAGTTCTTTCAGTTTTTTACCAAGGTCGGGGCCTTCGGAAAATCCTTGTTGTTTCAGGTCATCACCTGTAAATGGGCATTCCGGAATTTTCCAGATACGAATATATTGTTCTTGCTCGGTCTGGTCACGTGTGAAGATCGGAGTCGTCTTTGCGAATTCAATTAAGGCTGCCTGCAAAGTTGCTTCGCGTCCGTGCAAATACATTGATTTTCTGAGCAACTTATAATCCGTATGTTCCGAAAGTGTTTCTAATGCCTGACATATGGACTGAAATGCCTTTTGCTGATCTTTTGAAAACAGCAAGGTTTTTGAATAACTATCTAGGATGGATTTATCAAAATTGGAAAGTATCACCATCCGAGCCATTAAGTACCAGTTGTCTTGGTCGAGTTCGGCTTCAATTTGCAGTTCACCAAGATTATACAGATGGTCTGTAATCTCTGTATCCGGCTTCATCACTGTTTGAAGAACATCGTGTTCCTTCATTAAGGACAATGTGTCATGGGCATGCTCTGCCGTTACAATCTTAAAGAATTCCTGTGAAATACGTTCTTTAGACAATGTTGAAATTTTATCCGCAGACTGCCTGCATGCATCAAGTGCATTTTGGTTTGGTTTGTCACGGCCATATAATGCATGAAAACGAAAGAACCTAAGGATACGCAAATAATCCTCGGCAATGCGTGTTTTAGGCTTGCCGACAAACAGCACGCGTCCGTGGAGTAGGTCATACATACCTTGCTGGGTCGGGTCGAATACATTCCCGTCCGCATCCATCAAAAGCGTGTTCATTGTAAAATCACGGCGGGATGCATCCTCAACCCAGTTTTCGGAAAACGCCACAACGGCATGCCGGCCATCTGTTTCAACGTCTTTACGCAATGTGGTGATTTCAAAGGATCGCTCGCCAATAACGGCGGTAACCGTACCGTGATCAATACCGGTCGGAATGGATTTTATCTTTTTTGCCTTGAGCAGTTTTATAACGTCATCGGGTGTGTGCTTGGTGGCAATATCAATATCATGTGATGGAAGCTCTAAAACCGCATTACGGACACATCCACCGACAAATAAAGCGCACGGTTCATCTTGGCTGTTATTAAGCGCATCAAAAATGGCCGTTGTCTCCGGCCATTCCATCCAATCAAGTTTCGGTATCTTTGTAACGGGTTGCATGAATGTTATAAAAGCATACTGCGCGTGGCCTGAAAATGCGCTTATTCCTTACGCAGCCATTTTACGAGCCAGTAATCCACGGAAATCATGCCCGGCCCCTTTATAAATACACATGCCGTCATGGTCCACCATACAAGGGTTTCAAACCAGATTGCGTCACTGAACGTCAGGAAAATAACCGTGGTCATGATAAAGATACCTGCTGCGCCGACACGCGCAAAAAGCCCTAACCCCAACAAAACCGGTAGGATAAGCTCACCAAGTGTTGCCGCCGCCGCCGCAAGGCTAGGGTCAAAACCCGGAACCGGATGTATGTCGGTAAAGAGATAGACTTGTGAATCCCAGCTTCCGTTCCACCAATCACGAAAACGCCCCATACCCGATTTTAAAAACGTATGTGCGATATACAGGCGGATGGCCAGATCAAATAACGGTGATCCAACGCAGTTTGCCACTTTACGAAGTGGTTCGATAAGGTTGTTGATATTACGCATAACTGAAATCATAAAAAAAACTCCTGATTAAAAATTTATTTTGAAAGTTGAAAGCCGGAAAAAATATTTCGCTTCAATTCACCGCGAAATGTTTTGGCAAGATTAAAGGCGGGAAATTTGGCCATTACTTTGCCCGATGCCTCACCAATCGTTTTTTTGTCCCTGAGATTAACAAGGAACTGAAAGTTATCCTCGTCCAGCGGGTAAACCTTAACCATTAAATTATCACGAAGGATAACAACATTTTCACCGCCCGTATTCATATCCGGTGGCGGAATGTCGGATGTATTGTCCTGTTCCTCCGCCTTCTCGGGTAATGCGTCCGGATCCTTTGCCGCGTTGGGTGTGATTTCGGATCGCAACTGCGTGTCATCACCCCCGCGGTTTTTCAAAATATATTGGTAGATTTGCCAGATTGGATAATCCGATTTCACAAACGTCACGGATGGATGCATGGTCATTTTCAAAAATGCATAATCGGCCGGTGATACATCATGGAGTGATTGCGGGTCGAGATGCGGCACGTCATCGGCGTGATAGGCATGGTTCCACCCGCGGTCAATACGCGCAATATCATATAGATACGGTAGGCCTGCCGCCGGTTTGAATTTGTATATAAAGTCCGGAAAATTCAGACCGTATTCATTCAAATAACCTGATGTCGGCAGGTTGTTCTTCGCAAATTCAATGGCCATGTATCGCAGGAAATCGTCCCCAACCAAATCTTTCAGAAGGGGATGATTGTTCATAAGAACCGATACGCATGTACTGTATACACCGTCCTGATAAATATTGAGGCGCGTTTCAATCGGAATGGCATCATTCACAAACTGTCCGTTAAATTCATCATCGCCGGAGTTTTGCAGTTTTAAATCCGCAATGTAATCAGAAAACCGGTTTTGAAGGTCCTTAAGCCGCATTGTAAACCTTCAGATTCTGGTCTGTGTGTTCGTTTACAATGGATTGTGCCTTATCGGCCTCACCCATCAAATCGTTTAGTGACGGCAGGTCTAAGTCCCATTCTATGCATGTCGGGACGGCACCAAACCGTCTGACGGCATGTTCGTATAAACCCCATACGTCACCGCGAACAAATTGGTTATGTGTATCGATTAAAAATCGTTCTCCGTTAATATCTTTTTCCGTGTGTCCGGCAAGATGCATTTCGCCAACGGCATCGACCGTAATATTATCGATATAGTGCCACGCATCGAATTTATGGTTTACCGACTGCACATATATATTGTTGATGTCGAGCAGGATTCCGCATCCCGTCTTATCATGCAGGGCATTCATCAATTCGTATTCCGTCATCGCGTTTTCCGCAAACGCGATGTATGTAGATGGGTTTTCGACCAGTATTTTCCGTCCGAAAAAATCCTGTGTCTGGTCAATGTTTCGGCAAAGTGTATCAAGCGTTTCTTGTGTGTAAGGCAGAGGCAGTAAATCATTTAAATGCGCGTTTCCGCTTACGCTCCATGAGGCATGGTCGGAGACATTGAACGGCTCATAAATATCAATGAGCTCTTTAAATTTCTGTAAGTGTTTTTCATCCACCGGATCGGTTGACCCTAATGACAATCCAACGGCGTGCAGGCTTAACGGGTAATCTTTTCGTGCTTCATTCAGGTAATGCCGATGTAATCCGCCACCAAAATAATTTTCCGGGTGAACCTCAATCCACCCAACTGATGGTTTGGTGTCTATGAAATCTTTATAATGCTCGGCTCGTAAACCGATACCGGAACTAAGTATGGGATGTGTTTTATCAAAATTTTTCTGGCCATTTCCGGCAGGCCTGTCCAGGCCAGCCGGATGGCTTTGTGTTTTTATATTCTGTGATAATTCAGACATAAAAACATCAGATGCGATTAGTGTTCGCCATGGTCTTCATCTTGGTGATCCATGTCACCGTGATGATCTTCATGGTGTTCCATTGGCTCTGTAGAACCGCCGGCAAGCTTTTCACATAGACCTTTTGGAACGGCTACCCATTCATGCCATGCACCGTCCTCTGTGGACTGGTTTGCACAGCTGTGTGTGCCTGTTGCGTTGGCGCAGCCATTGTGGCCCGCTTTTGCAACGCCGTAGCATTTTTCTTTGTCTGCTGCGATTGCGTTTGCCTCACCTGACATTACACCTGTTAGGGCAACGGCAACTGCACCGGCAACAACACCTGTTTTTGCGAAGTTATTCATAAGTTCTCTCCTTCTTTATTTGAGAATTTTTTAGTTGATATACCCCTTAATTCGCAAAGGGGTATATGTGGTTACATTTTTTTTGAAAATATTTCCCACACCGCAAAATTGTAGTGTTTTTTATGGGTGTGGAAAGAGAAATATTTTAATGTAATCAGGCCGCTTCGCGAACCTTGCAAAGTGCCATGTTCAGGTTCTCACCGGCCAGTTCATGGCTGGTATGATAACCGTTATCACCGATGGTTCCGGTGGTTGATGCCGAATCACCGGTTTTAACAATCAGATTGTCACATAGGGTTTCGGATTTGATAAAGTCACCATGTTTTTCAAATGCCGTTGCCATGGAATCCGGCACCGAGATTTCCAGAACAATATGATCGGAAATATCCAGACCCGCATCCTTACGTGTATTCTGGATAAGGCGGACAAGGTCACGGGCGAGGCCTTCCTGCTCCAGTTCCTCCGTCACATTAACGTCCAGAATGACCGCGCCC
>JAUICS010000140.1 GCA_030427765.1 Alphaproteobacteria bacterium | reverse complement strand
TACTGTCAAAAACACACGTGATCAGGAGCCGTATATGCCAAAACACCTTAAAAGAAGCAGCGACAGCATTGTTGGAGATGTCATTCAATACCAGACATTCCTGCAAGTTGATATTAATGACAGTCTGGAAACAGTCATAAAAAGAATGCGTACCGTCAAAAAATACGCTGCAGTCGTCACGGATAAACAAGGCAAGGCAATCGGTTTAATCACGGCATACAAATTACTGACGAACGCCTTTGGCCGCTGTGATGAAAACGGAATTTGGGGACATGTGAGCCTGACATCCTACAAAAACCTTAAGGCCGGCGATGTGATGATTATGAACCCTACATGCATTGAATATGATTGCCCGGCCGATGTAGGATTACAGGTTATGCAGCGCCACGACTACAGTTTCGTTCCGGTGACACGTAACGGCAAAACAATCGGTATTGCCGATATCAACGACCTTTTTTCTAAACAATACCGTCATTTACAGAACACGGTAAAAGATCAGGGGCAAATGATTGCATGCCTTATGGGATATGACTCCTACGGCGGCGCTTCAAAAATTGCCGTCTAACCGACAAAATATGATATATTAGAAAATCACACATGCGATTGCCCATGCGGTATTGAAAGCGTGCGGAATGCGTTATAGTATTTAATGTGTTTAAACAAAGGGTTCTTCTATGTCACGTTTCACTAAAATGAATAACTTTGAAAATCAAAGCGAATACTACAAATATCGTACTTTGATCTGCCTGGCCCATGTTGACGGCCGTTTGATGAAGGAAGAACGTGAGTTTCTGGAAAGCCATATAACCGAGCACGCATCAGAAAATATTCAAGGACGCCTGCTGGAAGAATTTACCGACGATATCTTTAATCCGCAAACACCGGAAGATTTATACGGCTACATTACAGAACCGGAGGACCGGATTGATTTGCTTCGTATGGCATTCAAACTGTTTATCGCAGACGGCCATGTTGATAAGCGCGAACAAAAATCATTTGATTTCATTAAGAAAGAAATCCTTGAAAATCCGGAAACAATGGAAATACTCAGGCTTGCCCCTTACAACTGGGATGCCGCCAATGTCGAAGAGTCATTAAAAAAGTTCTTACTCTCCACCTAAGCTAGAAAGCTAGATAACCTTAGCTTCATTCTTAAGCTTGTCGACCAGCTCGTCTACATTTGCAACCATGACACCCGCTTCACGTTTCGACGGCTCCGTTACTTTCACGACCTCAAGACGCGGCGTAACATCTACGCCCAAATCAGCAGGTGTAAAGTGATCCATCTGTTTTTTCTTCGCCTTCATAATATTCGGCAAGGATGGATAACGTGGTTCATTCAAACGTAAATCCGCCGTTAAAATGGCCGGCACGGATAATGACAGAGTCTCTAATCCGCCATCAACTTCACGCGTTGCCTCTAATGAATTATCGTCCTTAACAACAACTTCGGATATAAATGTGGCCTGCGGCCAATCCATCAAACCGGCAAGTATCTGCCCTGTCTGATTAAAATCACCGTCAATTGCCTGCTTCCCGAGAAACACAATATCCGGACTTTCTTTTTCAATGACCGCTTTAAGAAGTTTTGCAACTGCCAGCGGCTCCACATCGCCATCATGCTCAATTTGAATGGAACGGTCCGCACCAACGGCCATTGCTTGACGCAAGGTTTCTTGCGTTTGTTTGGGCCCAATTGACACGGCAATCACTTCTGTTATCTTGCCCGCCTCTTTCAGACGCACAGCTTCTTCGAGCGCAATCTCACAAAACGGGTTCATCGACATTTTTACGTTTTGCGTATCAACGCCGCTTTCATCACTTTTCACTCGAATTTTCACATACGCATCAACAACGCGTTTAACGGGTACTAAAACTTTCATAGGCAACCTTTACAGATTTTTTATATAGCAAATACTATAAATAATTTCTGATTTTCGTCAAACGATCAGTCATCCATAAGCATATGATGAAAGAGAAGATGACAACGGTAACTGGCTGGTCGAGCGTGCTAACATATACTGACGCTCAACCTCTTCCATTGACAGAAAGGGAACATCCTCTGGTGGCAATCCGTTGAAGCGGGAGTAGTCCACCACGATATCATCACGTTCATTGATGTAATGCATTTCTATTTGAAACAGGCGACTAGTGCGATTTTCCGCATTACCCATAACTACAACTGTTTTCAAATGGGAATTTGCACTCAATGCCGCGGCAAAATTGTGCGTTGCCGCCTCAAATATACGGTAAGCATCCCCTCCATTTTCATAAGCATCGCCAATAGTCAGATTTTTAAAAATATTCAGCAGTGACAGCATGGCAAAACATGTTGTTCTACGATTTGTCCACGGAACTGACATGTTAGCATCACCATCACTATGCGCTGCCAAACGCAGCGCCTCACGAATTGACGGAATAATCATGCTTCCATGACAACAGGATGTAAAAAGATATACCGTGTCAACATTGTCAGGCATATCGGCATCAACATAACGGGCGATATCCCAACATAAATCCATATATTCTTGCTTAGAAATAACTTTTTCACTGCCATGATCCAACGCAAAATTCATTCTGGACATTAAGGTAACGAAACGTTCAAAAATATCAGGATGCGTGTAACGCACCTGCGCCATTCGCTCTGCTATCTCCTGCTGGATAAAGGGCGGCTGCCAATTCAGACTCACGTTATCCCGGATCAGATCCGCAAAATACTGAGCGTATTCTGAGTCCTTGTGATCACTATGTACAATTTCTAAACTCATAACGAAATAAAATTTACATAATATAGAGAGTTTTGCAATAAAATTTTGCCATTAAATTTTGCCATTAAATTATCGTTAGGGAATTTTGTAGATTTTTATTATCCTGTTCTTTGGTAATAATGTTGCGGGCATCGTACTGCGCATAACATCACGGTTTTTCACAAAGGGTATTATATAATGATTCTTATTACCGGTGTTGCCGGATTTATCGGCTTCCACACGACAAAGGCACTTCTTTCTAAGGGTATTCCGGTTATTGGTATTGATAACATCAACGACTACTATGACACCTCATTGAAAAATGACCGCCTTGCGCAACTTAAGGACGATCCGAATTTTGAATTTCATAAGGTTGATTTATCCGAATATGAAAAAATACAGGATATCGTCGACGGACACTCGGGTCTGGACAACATTATTCATCTAGGTGCACAGGCCGGTGTTCGTTACAGCCTGGAAAATCCGTTCGCATATAGCCGTAGTAATCTGACCGGTCACCTATCCATTCTGGAAATTGCGCGAAAACTTCAGGAAAAAGATAAACTGAAACATCTTGTATACGCCTCATCCTCCTCCGTTTACGGCGGAAATACGAAGCAGCCTTTTTCCGTTGATGATCCGGTAAATAAGCCGGTATCACTTTACGCATCGACAAAACGGGCAAACGAATTGATGACGCAGTCATACAGCCATCTTTACCGTATTCCGGCAACCGGCTTGCGTTTCTTTACAGTTTACGGACCATGGGGTCGCCCCGATATGGCATATTTCAAATTTACGAAGGCCATGTATAGCGGCAAGTCAATTGATGTTTACAATAATGGCGACATGATGCGTGATTTCACCTATATCGACGATATTGTTGATGGCATCTTTGCCGTTAATGATGCCGTTCCAAGCGGCGACAGTGAATATGCCGTCGGTGATGCACCACACCGCGTTTTCAACCTCGGCCACAATAAACCCGAAAATCTCGATGAATTTGTCAAAACGCTGGAACGCCTGACGGGCTGCACCGCTAATATCAATTACAAACCGATGCAGCCGGGCGATGTGAAGGAAACCTATGCGGACATTGACCGCGAAAAATCCGTTTTCGGGTTTGAGCCAAAAATCACACTGGAAGACGGACTATCCCGTTTTGTAGATTGGTTTAAGGATTACTACAAACCCAACATTGAAGTCCAAAAAACGGGCACGTAAAGGGGGCAGACATGACGATTGCAATTACCGGCGGGACAGGTTTTATAGGCTCCAACATCGCAAGCTTGTTGGAGGCGAATAGCAAACCTTACAAACTTCTTGATCTACAAAACAAAAACGACCATCCGCAGTTTGTACATGCGGATGTCACCAGCGCGGAAGACATGTTTAACGCCCTGAAAGGGGCAAGTGCAATCATGCATTTGGCCGCCGAGCACCGCGATGACGTGTTCCCGCGTCAAAAATATTATGACGTCAATGTCGGTGGCGCCGAACGCATTGTTGAGGCCGCCGAGGCACATAACATTAAAACAATAATCTTTACCAGTACGGTTGCCGTCTACGGATTAAACAGTGGTGAGTCACAAGAGGACAGCACACCGGATCCATTCAATGACTACGGCAAGTCAAAACTGGAATCCGAAATTGTCTTTCAAAAATGGGCAGAAAAAGAGCCGGACCGTAAACTGGTAATCATCCGACTGGTTGCCACATTCGGGAAAGGCAACCGTGGAAATATCTTTACATTGATGGACCAAATCTACCGCAAACGCTTTGTGATGGTTGGCGCAGGACAAAACCGTAAATCCATTGCCTATGTCGGTAATGTTGCAGCATTTCTTGTTCATATGCTGGATAACGCACCAAACGGCGCATGCACATATAATTATGCCGATAAACCGGATCTGACCACACGCGACCTTGTCCTTGATATTCGTAAAAACTTTGGCATGGATGGCATCGGACCATGCATTCCATACATTGCAGGAATTACCGGCGGCGCCGTTTTTGATGTTCTGGCACGCATTACCGGTAAAACATTTCCGGTCAGCGTCGTTCGCGTCCAAAAATTCTGTGCCAACACCGTTGTATCGTCGGAAAAAAAGGCAGAAACCGGCTTCAAACCACCATATTCATTACAAGACGGCTTGAATGAAATGATCGCAGCGGAATTTCCTGCGCCTCAAGAAGCAAAAGAAGAAACCAAAGCCGCTGCATAATGACAGACAATAACGATCAAAAATCCATTCTGTATATCATCA
>JAUICS010000139.1 GCA_030427765.1 Alphaproteobacteria bacterium | reverse complement strand
AGTAACGTGCCGCGGCCTCCGTCAAATCGGTCTTGCCGCCCATCACATTTTTCTCTACGGAACGGACATTTTCAACAAGTGCCTTATACCGTTTTGCCAGATCTTCGTTTTGGTAAGCCGTTAAATATTTGGCGCGTTTTTCAATCATGTCATCAAGAGTTTTTGACATGTTATCATCGCCAAGCGTGCCAAGAACCGATTCCACAATACCTTTCACCTTATCCGGATCATGTGCGGCAAGTCGCCCGTAATTGAATGACTGGATATTATTTTCGATGGCAACACGGTTCAGTTTAATCGCCTCAATCAATGATTCATATTGCAGCGGGATAAACCCTTTCTGCCATGCAAAACCAAGCATGAAGATATTCGTTGCAATTTCATCACCCATCAGGGCAAGCGCATACTGGCTGGCCGGAACGAAATAATTATCGTCTTTCTGAACGGCATCCAGCAATGTTTTGCGAACCTGCTGTTCATGGAAATCAATACTGTTATTCGTCACAAAATCGGTAACAGGTGTGTTGTTGTCATTCACGACTGCACGCGTTCTTTCGCCACTTAACGTTTCATAGGAACCTTTCCCGATTGCCGCCACTATATCACAGGCCAGAAGTAAATCCGCCCCGCCCGCAATGATGTGACCAGTACGTAAATCATCATGCGTATTGCTTATCCGGACATGACTGAGAACCTCACCGCCCTTTTGCGCAAGGCCGGTCATATCAAGGTTACGGCAACATTTATGCTCCAGATGCGCGGCCATACCCATGAGCGCACCAATTGTCAGAACGCCCGTTCCGCCAATACCAGTGACCATAATGTTATATGCACTATCCAATTCCGGCAGTGTCGGTTCCGGCAAATCGGCAAATATATCGTCACCGGAATTCGCCTTCTCCGGCTTCTTAATCTTGCCACCAAGAACGGTGACAAATGACGGGCAGAACCCCTTCACGCAGGAATAATCCTTGTTACACATCGACTGGTTAATCGTACGTTTACGGCCATATTCTGTTTCGAGCGGCTGCACCGCCACACAGTTTGATTGCACCGAACAATCACCGCATCCTTCACACACATCTTTATTGATAAAGATACGTTTATCCGGGTCTGGAAACTGGCCACGTTTCCGGCGGCGGCGTTTTTCCGCCGCACATGTCTGATCATAAATGATAACGGTAATGCCTTTTGTGTCCTGACATTCCTTCATCACTTTATCCAGATAATCACGGTGCAGGATTTCAACCTCCGCCGGAATTTTATGATTACCGGAATAATTTTCCAGTGTTTCTGTCAAAATCCACGCCTTCTCAACCCCTTCGGATATAACCTGCTGCGCCACCCGGTGCACCGGCATTTCACCGTCAACCGTCTGGCCGCCGGTCATTGCAACGGCATCGTTATACAGAATTTTATATGTGGCATTCACCTTCCCCGCCACCGCCGCACGAATGGCCAGAATGCCGGAATGGAAATACGTACCGTCACCTAAATTCACAAAAATATGGTCACGCTTTACGAATGGCGCGGTACCGATCCACGGAACGCCCTCCCCGCCCATATGCGTGCAAAAATCTGAATTTCGATCCATCCACTGCACCATGTAATGGCAGCCGATACCGACCATCGCGAAACTGTCATCCGGAACCTTGGTTGACGTATTGTGCGGACATCCGGCACAGTAATACGGACGGCGCAGTGATGGCGGCAAATAATCTTTGACGTCTTTTTCATGCTGCTCAAAAAACTTAAGACGCGATTCTATTTGCGGCGTTTTGTAAAAACGGGCAATCCGCTTCGCAATCACATGAGCAACAAGCCCGACGGATTGATCGTTATGCAGCGGCAATAAACGGTCACCGTTCTCATCATACTTCCCAACAACGACCGGACGCTGCTTATGATCCCAGTTGAAAATTTGCTGCTTCAGCTGATATTCAATTAGCTCACGCTTTTCCTCAACCACCAGAATTTCTTCCAGACCGCGCACAAAATCCTGCACACCCTGCGGCTCCAGCGGCCATGTCATTCCGACCTTATAAAGCCGTATACCAATCTTGCTCGCAACCTCATCCGTGATACCAAGCTCGACCAAAGCCTGACGCACGTCGCCATATGATTTACCGGATGTAATAATTCCAAAACGCGGTTTCGTGCTGTCGATAACCGTGCGGTCAATTTTGTTTTTACGGCAAAACGCATGACAGGCAAAAAGCTTGTAATTCTGCAATCGCCAATCGACATCATGGGGTTTATCCCGTAGACGGATATGCAGACCACCAGGCGGCATTTCAAATTCCTTATCCGTCGGGTGTAGTATCTGCTGGTTTTCGAGCGTGAGATCAACTGTACCAGACGTTTCCGCCGTTTCACTTGTAACCTTCAGCGCGACCCAGCAGCCGGAATAACGGGACATTTCAATCCCCAGAATTCCATACTGTACAAACTCACCTATATTGGATGGATATAGCTGCGGAATCATCATCGCGTATAATGCATGATCACTCTGGCATGACAGGGTTGATGATTTACACGCGTGATCATCGCCGACAAGGGCAAGAACGCCGCCATGCGGACTCGTTCCATACGCATTGGCATGGCGCATTACATCGCCGCTACGGTCAACGCCCGGTGATTTACCGTACCAGATACCAAACACGCCATCATAATCCGTGCCGCCCGGCATTAATCCAATCTGCTGCGTCCCCCAAAGGGCGGTTGCGGCCAGATCCTCATTCACCCCCGGGTGAAAACGTATATCCAGTTCTTCATAATATTTCTTTGCACGGGCGAGTTGCTGATCAAACGACCCGAGCGGCGAACCACGGTAACCAGAAATAAATCCGGCGGTTTTCAAACCAGAGTATAAATCACGGCGACGCTGCACAATCGGAATACGGGCCAAGGCCTGCAAACCGGACATAAACGCCACACCATCATCCAGGGCGTATTTATCCTCCAGCGATACCTCGCGTAATTTACCCTTTGGTTTTTTTGCTGTTTTCGTTGCCATGTTTTTCCCTATTCACTTATTTGTTATGCGGTACGTATTCGCCGCTTATTTAGTTTCTTCAAACAATTCACGCCCAATCAACATACGGCGGATTTCCGATGTCCCCGCGCCGATTTCATACAGTTTCGCATCCCGCAGCAAACGGCCCGTCGGGTATTCATTTATATAGCCATTCCCGCCGAGTGATTGAATGGCCTGAAGCGCCATTTGCGTTGCGGCCTCCGCACTCATTAAAATACATCCGGCAGCATCTTTCCGCGTTGTTTCACCGCGATCACAGGCCGCTGCCACGGCATAGACATACGCACGCTGAGACGACAATGTCGTGTACATATCGGCGATTTTACCCTGCATCAATTCAAACGTACCGATGGGCTGGCCGAACTGCTTCCGTTCATGAACATACGGCACAACGATATCCATACATGCCTGCATGATACCCAGCGGGCCGCCCGCCAGAACAACACGTTCATAATCCAGGCCACTCATCAAAATTTTAACGCCGTCGCCTTCCTTGCCGAGAATGTTTTCAGCGGGAACTTCGCAATCCTCAAACACAAGCTCACACGTATTTGATCCGCGCATGCCAAGTTTCACAAGTTTCTGCGCCGTTGAAAAACCTTTCATTCCCTTTTCAATCAGAAATGCGGTAATTCCGCGCGCACCGGCGTCCATATCCGTCTTCGCATACACAACCAGAACATCCGCGTCCGGCCCGTTTGTGATCCACATTTTTGTGCCGTTCAAAACGTAATGATCACCCTTCTTATCCGCGCGCAATTTCATACTCACAACATCGGAACCTGCGCCGGTTTCACTCATCGCCAATGCGCCAACATATTCACCGGTTACAAGTTTTGGCAGATATTTTTGTTTTTGTGCGGCGGAACCGTTTCGGTAAATCTGGTTCACGCACAAATTGGAATGCGCACCGTAACTAAGGCCAATGGACGCGGACGCGCGTGAAATTTCCTCAACCGCGATTACGTGCGCCAGATACCCCATATCCGCGCCGCCATACTCCTCCGACACGGTGATACCCAGCAAGCCCATTTCACCCAGTTTTTGCCACATATCATTTGGAAATTCATTATCCTCATCCACCTGTTCCGCAAGCGGCGCGATTTCGTTTTGGGCGAATTTTGATACCTCCGACCGTAACATGTCGATGTCTTCGGAATGACCAAAATTCAAAGTTGGATAATGCATTGTCTTTATTCTCCCTATTAATTTTCTAATGCTCTTTTTCTACTGATTTTTATTTTTTAGCGCATGTGCAACTTTTGATGCGGGCGCGCGTCCCAAATAATCTGAAATATACCATGCGGCATCAATGATGTGATCAAGGTTCACACCCGTTTTTATACCAAGACCATGCAGCATGTACAAAACATCCTCGGTCGCCACATTACCAGATGCACCGCGTGCATATGGACATCCGCCCAGACCGGCAACCGCACTGTCAACAACACTGACACCCATTTGTAATCCGGCATATATATTGGCAAGTGCCTGCCCATATGTATCGTGCATATGCAGGGCTATGTTATCGACGGACATATCGTTTAAAACACATGATATCATATCCGTGATTTTGTTTGGCGTTCCGACACCAATCGTATCGCCTAGTGAAATTTCATAGCATCCGATATCCCGCAATCGTCTTGAGACCGCCGCGACCTTTTCCGGTGCGATATCGCCCTCATACGGGCAACCGGCAACACATGACACATAGCCGCGAATACGTATATTATTCTCCTGCGCCATCTTCACGACCGGCGTAAAACGGTCAAAACTTTCGTCAATGGACGCGTTAATATTCTTTTGAACAAATTCTTCAGATGCCGCAGTAAACAAGGCGATTTCCCTTACCCCTGCAGCAATCGCACCTTCCATCCCCCGTTCATTTGGAACAAGCGCGGCATATGTCACATCAGTTTTGCAATTAATACGCGCCATAACGTCGGCGTGATCGGCTAGTTGAGGTATGGCCTTCGGTGATACAAAGC
>JAUICS010000138.1 GCA_030427765.1 Alphaproteobacteria bacterium | reverse complement strand
GAGCCAATCAACAAAGCCTCCGCCCTTTGGACGCGTTCAAAGAATGAAGTTACGGACGAGCAATATGAAGAATTCTTCCGGCACATCAGCCACGGTATCGCGATCGACAGTCCGGTCATGACCGCGCATTGGCGTGCGGAGGGGATTATTCAATATTCCGGTCTGCTGTTCATCCCGTCTATGCGCCCGTGGGACTTGTTCGACCCGTCACGGAAAAACGCCGTGCGTCTTTACGTGAAGCGGGTGTTTATCACGGATGATTGTGAGGGACTTGTTTACCCTTGGCTGCGTTTCCTTCGCGGTGTGATCGATAGTGAAGATTTACCGCTGAATATCAGCCGTGAAATGCTGCAGCATAATCCGGTTATCAGTAAGATTAAAAAGGGTGTTGCCAAACGGATTCTATCCGACCTTGATAAACTGTCCCGTGATGATGAGGCCGCATTCAAAACATTCTGGGGCCAGTTCGGTTCGGTTCTGAAAGAAGGGCTATATGACGCGGTGGAATTACGCCCGGATATCTTTAAGGTTTGCCGTTTCTTCTCCACCCACGACAACGGTGACAATTACTCATCCCTTGCCGATTACATTGAGCGTATGAAGGATAAGCAGGAAGAGATTTATTACATCTCTGGCGAAAAACTCGACACCCTTATCAATAGTCCGCAGCTTGAAGGGTTCAAGGCACGCGGGCTTGAGGTCTTGCTTCTGACCGATACGATTGACGAGTTCTGGATTCAGCAAGTATCGGAGTATAAGGGCAAGCCGTTCCGTTCCATCACAAAGGGTGATGTTGATTTATCCGTTTATGATGAGGATGGTGACGATAAGGACGATAAATCCGGCGATAAAAAGTCGAAGAAAAAGAAAGATGAAAAACCGTCAAAAGAGATTGATGCCCTTATTGCCAAAATGGCAGAGACACTCAAAGACGATGTCGGGCAGGTGCGCGTTTCAAAACGCCTGACGGAATCGCCGGTATGTTTGATTGCAGGTGAAAACGATGCCGATTTGCACATGGAAAAAGTTTTGCGGATTCAGCAAAAATACGATCCGGTATCAAAACGTATTTTGGAGATTAATGCAGGACATTCCCTTATCAAAAAAATTGCATCCTCACTTGATGCAAAAAACATTGATGATGGGGAGGCAAATGACATTGCCTATCTATTGCTCGATCAGGCAAAGATTATGCAGGGCGACCCGATACCGGACCCAACACGCTTTGCCCGCGCAATGTCAAAATATATGGAAAAAGCGATTTAACTAACAGTTGATTTTATTAATTGATTTACCTCTGTATGAAGTTTCGAGGCTTGTTCCTTAGAAAGGCCATGGCATATTGGAATCATCTTCGAGTGATATTTTACGCATAGATCGTAATTATAAATTTTAAAAATTCTTTGAATGAAGCTATTCATTTTCTTGCCATAGACAAATCTATTTTCTATATGTAGGCCTTCAATTTTATCAAAATCCAGATACTTCTTTAGGGCAGTTAATTTAGCACTATAAAAAACTAATTTCTGTTTTCGTAGACGGCTGAGATATTTTTCCAACTGATTTAAGCTTATATAGAGCCACGCGGCAGAAGCGGCAGTAATTGCCCAAGGTATAATATCTTTATCTCTGATAATCAGATTGGTGTTATTAAAAATTAAATAGGTAACACTAGGGATTAAAATCAACCAGAGAATTACTTCCAGTATGTTAAAAAACCTTCCTTTTTCATGAACAGTAATTTGAATACTGCCATCATCGCACGTAATGATTTTCATTATTAAAGTAAGCCCTGATGGTGGCGTTCGACCATGTCGTAAATTTCACTATCGGTGAAATCAAAAGTCTGGCCGATTTCCTGAATAATAATCTGGCGCAGGACATTGTTAATGTCATCGCCGCTTTCGCACCACATATCCAGTATCGGTCGGCGGAATAGTATCAGGCAGTCATCATCATTTTGTGTTTTGCTTTCCACACCCGGACTGATCTGGTTTCCTTTGCGGTAATGGGCAAGCAGGTCAAATGGGCTATCGAGCTCGAGGTCTTCTTCCATTGCTTCGTCGGCAAGGTCCTCGACAACGATTTCAAGCTCATCAATATATTCAAGTAATTCTTCAGGCAGGGTTTCCATCTGTATACCGGCCATCACCTCGATATCCTCGGCTGAGGGCGGGACAGTAAAATGCATGATGATCTGTTTGCATTCCATGACGCCTGACTTCATAATGACAGTATCCCCGATACTAAACCCCATAAATAGTAAATATGTTACTATTTTGTCGCATAAAACGGAGTTTGCCAATGTCTGATGTACTTGATGATTCACAACTTGATAACGCGCTTAACGAACTGGACGGTTGGTCGCGTGATACGGACCGCCCTGCAATTGTACGGAAGCTGCAGTTTAAAAGCTTTATAGCGGCATGGGGCTTTATGACTAAGGTCGCAATTAAGGCCGAGAAAATGAACCATCATCCTGAATGGTCAAATGTGTATAACCGTGTTGAGATCCTGCTAACAACGCATGATTCAGGCGGCGTGACTGAAAAAGATATCAAACTCGCGACATTTATAAATAAGAATTGTGATTAAGAATGTTGTCTTTTTAGAACAGCCATTCCAGTGGTTTCGATGAATGTTTTTAATCGAAACATCAACGACTGGAATCCATGTGTGAAACGCATTATGCGTTTCTCGTTTATAGATCCCGTTCGTGTAAATCCTCTTTCACGATTGTTCCAGAGGATACCAACGGGATGACAGGCAGTTTCTAGGAGAGTTAAGCAACTGCGTATTGGAATACGTGATTCTCGACATAAAGCTGATATAGCGCATCACATAAAATATCAATATCGGCGATGTCATGTGCCGCCGTTGCGGTTAAGCGCATGCGCTCCGTACCCTTTGGCACGGTTGGGTAATTGATTGGCTGTACATATATTTTGTGCTCGTTCAGTAAAGTATCTGTCACCATTTTGCAGCATGTCGGCTCACCAACTACCAACGGCACTATATGGCTATCGCCCTTCATAAATGGCATTCCGTCTTTTTCCAAACGGTCTTTTAGGTGTTTTACATTACGGCGATGACGCAGACGTTCAATATCCGATATTTTTAAATGCTCGACACTGGCAATACATCCGGCAAGTATTGCAGGCGGCAGGGATGTTGTGAAAATAAAACCGGATGCGTGTGAACGCACACTATCGATAATCCAGTTCGGTCCGGTAATAAATCCGCCCATTAGTCCATATGCTTTACCAAATGTGCCTTCGATAATATCAATCTGATCCATTACGCCCAGTTCCTCGGCCAGACCACCGCCACGGCCACCATAAATGCCAACGCCGTGAACTTCATCCAGGTACGTCATGGCATTGTACTTTTTGGCGAGTGCGCAAATCGTGCCAATATCACTCGTATCCCCCTCCATCGAATATACTGATTCAAATGCAATTAATTTAGGGCGTGAAATGTCTACGGATTTCAATAACGATTCAAGATGATCAAGGTCATTGTGACGGAATATAAATTTCTCGCTTTTGCCGCCGCGAATACCGTGAATCATGGATGCGTGGTTTAATTCGTCGGAAAAGACAGCACATTCGGGTAGAAGCTGGATAATACTGCTTAGCGCACCTTCATTGGCGACATAGCCGGATGAAAATACGAGGCCCGCCTCTTTACCATGTAAATCGGCAAGGCTTTCTTCCAAATGTTTGTGGTAGATTGTGGTACCGGAAATATTTCGCGTTCCGCCCGCGCCCGCGCCGGCCTCGTCAATCGCATCGTGCATCGCTTGCAAAACAACCGGATTTTGACCCATGCCCAGATAATCGTTACTGCACCAGACAGATACCGTGTCTTCGGATCCGTCATCGCCATAATATGTTGCGTTCGGGAAATTTCCAACCTCACGCTGAAGTGTGGCAAAGACGCGGTAACGCCCCTCGCTTTTAACAGCTGTCAAATAGTCTTGAAAGTTTTTCTTATAATCAAAGCTCATATCGGGTCTATCCTAGCAATTCAATGCGCTATTTTAATTGACTTCTATCAAGTCAGGAAGTCTTCTTGCTGTGAATTCATACGTATATATATCCAATAGATCAAAAACGCAAAGGGGGGAAATCAAAAAGGCAAAAAAAAGCCCCAAATCAAAGATGTAATCAATGACCTGGGGCAGGCGTGTGGGGAAAAATAAAACCAATAAATTAAGTATCTGCATACTGTTTTACATAAACAATATGCGCACGTCAATAGAAAAATTCTATTTATAAGTGAAATTAATTAAGCGGATATGTCTATATTAGAACCTAATGAGGATCCAGTCACCGTTTGGGAGATCAAATTCGCGACATTCTTGCCTGTTTGAGCGGATTGTTTAACCGCCTCTAACGCAAAGTCTTGGCGGGTTGAGCTTACATCTAGCTTAACCGCTTCTTCTTCCTTGAGGTTATCAAGGTCGCTTGTAATTTTTTGCTGTTGATCAGAAATGTTCTTAAGCGTGTTAAGACCATTTCGCTGTGATGTATTAATTGGAATTGAACCCGACGTCACTTCTGTAACCATGTCATACCTCTCCTAGTATTTTTTCATTATTTCATGGAAAGCGTTAACAATTCAATAACAAAATAGAGGGTTTTTATCAGCTGAACAGGGCCAGAATTTTAGGTCCGGCGATGAGGACCCAGCATAAACCCGCCATAACAAGGCTTAAAAACACCGCTGCGCTGCCCATATCTTTCGCATCTTTTGATAATTCGTGTTTCTCGAAAGAAATACGGTCGATTGCACGCTCGATACCGGTGTTAAGCAATTCAACCATTAGAACGATCATAACCGTGCCGACAAGAAGGATTTTCTCAACCGGGGTTTCACCAAGCCAAAATCCACCAGGTATCATAAATAGTGCCAAAACGGCTTCCTGCTGGAACGCTTCTTCCGTTTTGAAACAGGCGGCAAACCCGTGCATGGAGTATTTAAATGCATTCAGAATACGTCGAATGCCAGTGTTCTTTTCTTCGGCGGGTACGGCCATAGCTGATATTGAGATGTAGTTAGATTAAAGACCTAATGTCATAATTTAGCCCCCTTCAAACAAGAAATCCAGACAAAATATACTGGACAAGCA
>JAUICS010000137.1 GCA_030427765.1 Alphaproteobacteria bacterium | reverse complement strand
CCTGCCGATAGGTCAATCAGGATAACGTCACCTGCACTGTTACGCACCAGATTATAGACATGAAAGAAGCTGTTTCGAAAAGGTGAGGACACGGTACAAAACGAAAAATCATAACCCGCCGCCCTTAGATAATCCGTTAGATAATCCCGCAACATTCCTGCGGATGTCCCGCACATACCGCCCATAAATTTATGGACAAGGCGTTCGTGCCCGTCATACCCGTTGCGGATATACCCGAATACGTTATCGAAATTACGCTGAAAACTGTAATCATCGACAAGGTCGGGAGTTTCGACCTCAAACTCGCACATGGCGGCCGCCTTAAAATGCTCGCGCAGGACCTCTGCGGTGAGCATTAAACCGGACATTTAAGCGGCCTCATCCTTTTTATCAGGGGATATCGACTGAAGAAGCTCCGCCGTTTCGGCCGCACTGTCAACCGAACACATACCAACCGTATGATAACCGGAATCAACATGCATAATTTCACCCGTAACACCGGCGCCCATCTCACTAAGGAGAAATACGCCGGACTGACCAACCTCTTCAATCGTAACGTTACGGCGCAATGGCGCGTTCAAGGCATTCCATTTTAGGATATAACGAAAATCACCGATACCGCTGGCGGCCAGTGTTTTGATTGGGCCGGCGGAAATGGCATTTACGCGGATGTTCTTTGGACCCAGGTCAGCGGCAAGATAACGCACGGACGCTTCCAACGCAGCCTTTGCGACACCCATCACGTTGTAATGCGGCATCACACGTTCCGCACCGTAATAAGTTAGTGTTAATAGGCTTCCGCCCTCTTTCATCAATGGAACGGCCTTCTGCGCCACGGATGTAAAGGAATAAACGGAAATATCCATAGTGTTCAGAAAATTCTGGCGTGTTGTATCAAGATACAATCCATCAAGTTCCGATTTATCGGAGAACGCAATGGCGTGGACAAGGAAATCAAGCTCCCCCCATTCACTTTTGATTGTTTCAAACGTTTTTTCAACGGATTCTTCATCGGTAACATCGCAAGGAACAGTCAGTTTTGTACCCAGTTTCTCGGCAAGCGGCAGCACACGCTTCGCCATAGCCTCCCCCTGATATGTCAGGGCCAGTTCGGCACCGTTTTGGTAGGCTTGGTTTGCTATACCCCAGGCAATAGAACGATCATTGGCAACGCCCATGATTAAACCTTTTTTACCCTTAAGGATATTGCTTTGAATATCGCTCATAAGAAAATGCTCCGTCAAAGATAGAAATTTAACTGGGTTATAATCTACATATTTCTAGGGCAAGGTCCAGTGGAAATCGAATAAACATCGCGCCCTCATCCCGTTCTTTAACCAATCTGAAACTTCTTCATTGCATAATGCGAGTGTAAAGAGATATTTCAGCCCTCAATTCATATGGATAAATATACCGTTTTTGAAGAATATGCGACGATTATCAAGGAACAGCTTCGGCAGTTCCTACCCGATCTCGATATCGTCTTTACGGGGTATGAAACGCATGAATGGAATACGCAGACAGTTATAAATTCGCCGATTGTACAATCACATCCGGCACATATTGAGGCCAAGAACCTGCTTCGCCATTACATTGACAAGGTACCGGAGGGGTTTCTGGGTATCGTAAAAGAGCCCAAGCAAAAATCGAGCTTCATGTCGTCAACGCCGAAATCACTGGCATTCATCGTATGTAATATTGACGAGCTTGAAAAAAGTCCACGGCCAGAGGCATTTCTATATCATCATATGTTTCAGGTTCTTGATATCTATGATGCCTTCATAACCGGCGCGATCGATGATCAAAAAGGGACAGAAATATACATCGCAAACGTAAATTCACGGGCAAATTTGCGGCGTAACCTGCAAGCCGATCTGTTTAGCGTCTTTATGTTGAAATGCATGGATTACAAAAAGGCAATCAAGGAAGTCGCCCGCATCCGTGCAAAACACGTTATTTCAGTGACACCGGACAATTATCCGGAATATTACCCCTACCCCATTGCGATGGAGGCCACACAGATTGGATGGAAAATATTGCAAACCGAGCAAATTCAAGAGCTTGATCCCATACAAAAATCACTCACGCTCGCCGAATATGTAAGCGTTCTCTTTGATGATGAATCACTCGAAGAATGGGCATCATTCTGTGAACAGACACAAACAATGCTATGGTTCGGGCATAATATCGAGGACGTTTTGGGAACGGCCATTGATTTATCACCAAACCCGAAAGTGCGGTCACACGCGGATTTGATTGCCGAAATTTTGCGGGTAACCCCCCCGCCGATGGAAAAATGCGACCAAACATACAACGCATTTGCCAAACAAGACGTTATCATGGCCAACCATGAAAATGCGGTCAACATGACATTCCGGAATGTGATGTTCAAAACACGTGAACATATCGACCCGAAACCCTTCAAAGACATGGCCGACAAACAAAATCTTGATCTGGCACAGGGCATTGCGTTTGGATGGTGTGCGCACGCCCTACAAATCGCCTATGAATCGTTTGAGCAAGCCCCGCACCAGATTGCCACCGGCGGTCAGTTTGCGAAATTTCAGTTTGAGGAGCATAAAGATCATCTGGCAGAAGATGTCTATGTTCTCGCAAAAATCGTGATGCGCAGACGTCGCGGCGGCGCCACCGTCACATTGATGGATTTACTGGATATCATCGATAAGAACAAAATGAATCCCGAGCTGGCGGCAACCATACAAAAGACTCTGGATAGCCTTGGCGAATTCGAAGTTGCCACAAAAGAAGAGCAAGACGCCGAATTTTTTGCCTAACCTCCATTAGGTTCAGGACTCATTAATTATCAATGAAAAACATCCATATTTTTGGTATACATCAATATGCGATGATCTAACGTTAAACATTTTAATCAGCAAACAAAATTATGAACCTATTCCGCCGACAACAAAACGCCCAGCTGGATGTCCATATATATGATTCCGGATGCCCCGGACCGAATGTCATTATTACCGGAAGTATACACGGCAATGAAAAGGGTACGGTCTACGGCATTCATGAATTCATGACCTATCTGGAACAATCGAAAATCACACTCACGAAAGGGAAAATCACCGCTATTCCTGTTGTAAACCTGCGGGCATTCAATAAATCCGAACGGTGCATCGACCGTGATCTGAACCGCAATATGCGTATCTATAAAAAACCAAAAACACATGAAGATTTCATCTGCAATGCCCTATGCCCTCTCCTTGCGGATGCAGATATTCTGATTGATCTTCATGCATACGAAGGCGGTGAAACCGCATATGTATCCTGCGCACCGCATAATATACTGGAAAAAGAATTGTCGGTCAGTATCGGATGCCCGGAAATTTGCTGGAATTTTTCAAATACAATTGCAGATGCGAGAAGCGAGCCATTTTCCATTGGAACTGGCGAATACATTAGACAAACAGGCGGTGTCGGCATTGTGATTGAATGCGGCCAGAAATTCCAGCATGACCGATGTCAGCTTGTTGCATTTGAATCACTTATCAACGCCGTGCAATTCCTTGATATGGCAGATACTCGTTTTATTGAACGCAAGGCATTAAACACACCCCCAGAACATATCAGCTGGCATAAATATGAAATCGCCTACATCAAAGAAAAAGAGGGGCATTCGGCCAAAGTGTTTAAACACATGGACCTTGTCAAAAAAGACACGCCGTTAATTTACAATGATGACGGGACAGTCATAAAGGCCCCTTATGATTCATTCATCCTGATGCCACGCCACGAACCGGAAATCGGTGGTGACTGGATGTTTATCGGAAAAATGGAAGAACCCTTTGCCAGCAAAGCAGCGTAAGCCTATTTGCTGTATTAGGCCCGCAAACGCGTTTGCGTAGTACTGTAAACGCTGCGCGTTCCCTTATTAAGTTTACGCCATAAGACATCAAGGTATTTTTCGGAACCATCCTCAACAGGATTGTTGATCAGGCCATCTTCGGCGATACGCAGAATTTCACGGGCAAAACGGCGCATATTCATACCGGACCACAGATCGGTCTCCAAACCGTTATGCGGCACATCTTCACGCAGTTTGTGGTGCATCTCAATCGACCAGTCTTCGATAATTTCATACGCATTACAAAGCGCATCCGAGTCATATAACAGACCAACCCAGAACGCCGCAAGCGCCATAACATCTTCTGGCGTACCGCTATCGGCACCGCGCATTTCAAGATAATGCTTCGGACGAACCTCCGGAAACACACATGACATATGCTCCTGCCAATCGTTCATAGTTGCACATTCCCCATTCATTTCAGGCAAATTACCCTCCATAAACTTACGGAATGACCGTCCGGTCAAATCCACATTTTTGCCATCACGTGTTGTAACAAGCATCGGCGTGTCCAATAGAAAATCAATATAACGTTCGAACGACATACCATCTTCAAACACAAACGGCAGGATTCCTGCACGGTCCGAGTCATAACGGTTCCATGAATATGAACGGTAACTTGCCTTACCGGTATTCTTGCCTTCAAAACGGTGTGAGTTCGCAAACAATGCAACAACAACGGGCTGCAATGCCAGTGAAACGCGAAGCTTGCGAACCATGTCAATTTCACTACCGTAATCCAGCCCGACTTGCGCCGTACAGGAACGGTACATGATCGCCACTTCGTTACGTTTGCGCGGTAAGTTGTTGTAGTAATTTTCGATGATGCTATAGCGGCTTTTCGGCATTTGAGGCATCTGGTCATGCGTCCAATCCGGATGCATACCAACGGCCTGAATACCTATACCGAGTTCATTACAAACATTATGAAGATGATCAAGATAAATGGAATATTCGGCTTCAATGTCGGAAAGTGTTTTCATTGGTGAGCCGGAATACTCAACAGCGCCGCCGGGCTCAAGCGTCAACATCATTGTGCCTTTTTTAAGGGCAATCGGGTTTTCCCCTTCAAAGATCGGGTCCCAATAAAAACGTTCCTTCATTCTGTTCAGAAGTTTGCGAATACCAGGGTTGCCCTCGTATGGTACAGGTAATTTTGTCTGTTTATTGAATACGAATTGTTCGTGTTCGACACCAACGCGCCAATTTTGCCGTGGTTTACAGCCTGATGCCATATCTGCGATTAAATCGGATTTTTTTAACATGGGGACCCCTTTTTTCCT
>JAUICS010000136.1 GCA_030427765.1 Alphaproteobacteria bacterium | reverse complement strand
TCAATTGTGGCGGCGGCAATATCAACGCCCGTTGCACGTTCAATACCGCGTAGTCCGGCACATGAATTGACCTCGATCACCATTGGTCCTTTTTCCGAGCGTAATACATCAACACCGGCCAAATTCAAACCTAGTGCCTTTGACGCCTTTACGGCGATCTTTTCCTCTTTCTTTGTAATATCAATGGCATGCACATCCGCACCGAGAGCAACGTTTGCACGGAATTCCCCCTTCTGCGCAACACGTTCCATGGCGGCAACAACCTTATCACCCACCACATATAATCTCAGATCACGGCCAGATGCCTCTTTCACAAATTGCTGCACCAGAATATCGGCATTCAGTTGCTTGAAGGCATTTACCACACTGACCGCCGCGCTTTTTGTTTCGGTCAGAACAACGCCGAGCCCCTCCATTCCCTCAACCAATTTTACAACCAGCGGCGCACCGCCAACGGATTCAATAACGGCCTCGGTATTATTCGGAGAATGGGTAAAGCCGGTCACCGGCATGGGAATATCGTGTTTGGCCAAAATCTGTAACGTGCGTAATTTATCCTGCGCCCGCACGATGGATAGTGAATTGTTTACGGGGAAAACGCCCTGCATCTCAAATTGGCGTAAAACCGCAGTACCGAAGAATGTCATTTGCGGCAGGATACGCGGAATAATTGCATCGAGCCCCTTTACGACCTGCCCGTCCTTATGCACCACGTCATGTTTTGATGAACCAACATTCACAAAACAATCCTGTAACATTATTTTGATAAATTCATGGCCGCGGGCCTCGGCCACCTCCTGAAAACGCTGGTGGGAATATACCCCTTCCTCGGAAACCAAAAGACCAATACGCATTACAAAAACCTCCAAAAAGTATCAGTCAAATTACCCCCATTTCATCAAAACTACCAACGATATTTAATTCGCACTACACACCACAAGCACCCGTCTTTGTATTGTGCTTAAAAAATTAAAAACGTATAGTAAATGTCAATTTGTTAAGTAATTTTGAGGAAAAACATGGTCAACTCATACACAGCAACAAAATACGGCAAAATTACACAAAGTTTTGCTTTTCTTATTATTATCACCGTAGCCGCCATTGCATACGCTATACTAGGCCAATACAAGGATTTTTTTGATTTTGATTTAGGGCAGGCATCGACATTAACAACCTTCATGTATGGGTTCTTTGCTTTTTCTTTCCTATCCTACATCCAGACTAAATTTTTTAGCTTCAAATCAACGATGGGAGATTTCTTCAGCGAAGTGAAAGGTTTTTACCTCACCCTGAAACTGACCGGTCAGGAAGCACCGATACAAAAAGGTCGCGAGACATTGATCAAGATGCTTCAATCCATTCAAAACAAGCCAATGGACGATTTTTTGATTGAAGACAAATATAAAGCTATGCTTTACGAATGCGCGGGACTTATCGAAGCCGATAACACAAAAAACGCCAATTACCATTTTTCATTATTGCTGCGCATCACAAGTCTGGCTAACACAATTGAAAAAATCCATATTTTCTGCCGTAAATATCTTGCGGGTGAGTTAAAAATGATCTTTTTTGCCTTCACCGCATTGTTCATCGCCGTTATCGGTACGCTTGCCATACACAATACTGTAAGCCTTCTGGTTGGTGTTGTGCTGATAACAATTATTATCTTTAGCGTATTTTACCTGATACATCTGGATGAATTCAGCTTGTCAGAAACCGTTCTCGTTCAAAATAAAATACAGCAAACGATTGATTTCCTTAATGAAACGGACGCAAGCTAGGGCATAACTCTTTTAATACGCGTATTTCGGGCCAGGGTAACGTTGGCTCTTACAATTACGTGGGCCATTCTGCGGGTAGAATTCGACGTCACAAGTCCAGCCCTGCGGAATACATTCCGGCGGTGTCATTTTCTTAATTATTGGATCATTTTGAGCCATTTCCGCCGGATAACCGCCCGATATACATTCCGACAAAATATTTGCGTTTTGATCCAAAAATGACCGTTTACATCCGCCACCACATTCGGATTCGCAATCCGCCATAACGATTTGACCACAGGCGGACAACACCACGCATTTCAAACCGTTTTCTTCAATATACAAACATTGTTCCGGTATATTTGCGGGCGATGCATACGCAACACCTGTCCCCAATAAGAATGTTAGAAAACCGACTTTTAAAACATTGATCATGATATCTCCTAACAAGACTCCAAACTATATTTTACATACCGTAATCAGTAATACGTTCCAATGCAATTACAGACATATCAATCCCGCGGAGATCATTTCAAATCCGGCTTTTTTATAAAGCGGTTCAAGATGCGGGGAGCAGTCTACATGCAGAAATTTTACATTGTTACTTTTTGCAACGCCTTTGAGCATTTCAAGCATTTTCAGTGCCAATCCCTGCTTCCGGAAATCCGGATGGACGTTAAGGTCAAATATGGTTGCATGCCGCCCGCCATCCCAAGCGAGATTACAAAATCCGATCAGCGTATCGCCGTCTCGCACTGTCGCATACGATAAGCTCTTAACCAGAATGTTTTGATAATCGCATTCCTCATGCGCATCCCAACACACATGCATCAACGCATTTATTTCTAATGACGTTACAGATGAGTTAAGGGATATGTGTTGTTTATGATTCATTTAGCAGTAATATTTATTTTTTCTTTCAATGGAAACTCTGGCTGCCCTGCTGCATTCCAGAGAACATCTAATGCCGGTTTAAAAACAGATAGAGTCTCCTCAGCTGTCACTGGATAACTTTCAAAGAGAATAATAGGTAAAAACAGTTCTCTAAAATCTATTAACTTATTCAAAGATGACTGTGGGCCAGCTTGATTAGGAGAGTCAAATAACAGCTTTCTTTTAACTGAGTCAAAACTAAACGTTACGGCCTCTGGAGTCGATATATTTATTATTCTTAACATATCCAAATAATCATACAAATTGTGAATAAGTGTATTGTAAATTAAGAATTCGAAATATTCGTCATCTGGCTTTACCCGAACAGATGCAGCCTCTATGTATCCATACCTAGATAACTGCACATAGCTTTCGATCGTTTCACCTCTATCCGTATCATATAAGCTTTTGTTAGATATCAACGCTCCATCAAAATTATAACTTAATAAAGCTCTTTCACCTTCATAACGACGATTAAATAAATGAGCGTATCCTGACAATTTTTGCAGTTCCTCATGTGAAAGTAATACTTTCTTTTTCAAAGATGAAAACGGAAGTATATGCAACACAATTAATTCACGCCTTTCATGCTTCGAAAGATTTGAAGACCTCTGAGTTATTTTGTAGAAACGTTCTTGCCTTACATGTTCAGCTACCTCCATGTAATCATCAGACATAAATAGTCCTCTTAATTCATCAACACTGGCATCATGAACTCCAGAAGAATTTTTGATATGAAATTTATTATTATATAGATTTCGGTGAGGCGGGTTCCAACTTTTCGGTATCGTCATTATGATAACATTTTTACCATTTTTAAGTTGTAAGCCTTTAATTTCATATCCATATAGCCTTGGCTCAATTTGATCTCTTAAAATATTTTCTATTGTCAACTTTAGATTATCTATACTTCCATCGTAATCAAAACCAAGGAGTTCTTGTGCCATACCTTTTTCTTCATTTACCCCCCAAATTATCGTCCCCCCATCAGAATTTGCAAATGAACTCACATCTTTAACAAACTCTGATTTTTCATCTCGATTTGAGAGATTTAAATCTCTTTTAATTTCAAAAAAGATATTCTCACTTACAGATTCCGCGACCAGCCTTTCCAGAACATCTTCTTTAACTTCATTAATATCTTTAAATCCACTAAACATAGTGATACCAACAAAAAATTCTAGAAAAATTCTAATTCAAAAATAGGAAAATTTCTTATGTACAGTCGATAAACAAGTTTGAAGTTGAAGTTCTGTGCTTGGAAGACCTGGCAGTGACCTACTCTCCCACGCCTTAAGACGCAGTACCATCGGCGCTGGTTGGTTTCACGGACCAGTTCGGAATGGGATGGGGTGTTTCACAACCGCCATAACCACCAGGTCATCCAAGGACAGAGCTTCAAAATATTGTCATCGCGAGCGATTTACAATCGCGCGGGCATCCAGTTTTTATATCTGGCCAGTTTTTTATATCTGGATTGCTTCGTCGCATAAGCGACTCGCAAAGACGACACCAACACCTAAATTTATGCTGGAATTTGCATTTATAATCGTATTCACGATTTTACCGCTGCGCGCCCATTCTTACCCTTTGTAATAAGAATGAAAATTGCATTGCAGTAAATGAAATTCAAGCCGATCGAGCAATTAGTACTGGTTAGCTTCACATGTTACCATGCTTCCACATCCAGCCTATCAACGTGGTAGTCTTCCACGGCTCTGATAGGGAGTCCTTGTTTTGAGGGAGGCTTCCCGCTTAGATGCTTTCAGCGGTTATCCTGTCCGTTCATAGCTACCCAGCAATGCCGCTGGCGCGACAACCGGTCCACCAGAGGAACGTCCACCCCGGTCCTCTCGTACTAAGGGCAGCTCCTCTCAAGACTCCTACACCCACGGCAGATAGGGACCGAACTGTCTCACGACGTTCTGAACCCAGCTCGCGTACCTCTTTAAATGGCGAACAGCCATACCCTTGGGACCTGCTCCAGCCCCAGGATGAGATGAGCCGACATCGAGGTGCCAAACAGCGCCGTCGCTGTGGACGCTTGGGCGCTATCAGCCTGTTATCCCTAGAGTACCTTTTATCCGTTGAGCGATGGCCCTTCCATGCGGAACCACCGGATCACTATGACCGACTTTCGTCTCTGTTCGACCTGTCAGTCTCACAGTCAAGCGGGCTTATGCCATTACACTCGTTGGCTGATTTCCGACCAGCCTGAGCCCACCTTTGTACGCCTCCGTTACCATTTGGGAGGCGACCGCCCCAGTCAAACTACCCACCACACACTGTCCCAAACCCGGATAACGGGCTGTGGTTAGACAACAAGAACGTTAAGGGTGGTATTTCAAGGATGACTCCACACAGGCTGGCGCCCATGCTTCAAAGTCTCCCACCTATCCTACACATAACGTTCCTATTGCCAGTGTGAAGCTGCAGTAAAGGTTCATAGGGTCTTTCCGTCTAAC
>JAUICS010000135.1 GCA_030427765.1 Alphaproteobacteria bacterium | reverse complement strand
AAGAGCGACAGTCTCGAGCCCGCCGTCTACAGCGATATTCATGGCAATCCCGACAAGCCCCGCCGCACGAAGCCCCAGCGCCGCCACGACTACAATCATCACCAATAAAATCGCACTGATGATATTATTCTGTAAGTCGGATAGCATCGTACGGATATCATCCGAACGGTCCTGCAAATAATGAATTTTCACCTCTTGCGGCCAATTCTTGCTTTCGTCTTCGACCACTGCGCGAACGGCCTCGATCGTGCCAATAATGTTTTCACCGGAACGCTTTACAATCTCAAGCGCCACCGCCGGCTGACCATCAATATGCGCAAAGTTTTTCGGGTCCTTGTACGTTTTACGTATGCTGGCCACATCGCGTACAAGTACGGATGAATCGCCCACCGACTTAATCGGCATATCCAGAATATCGGTAATCGTTTCAAACAATCCCGGAACCTCCACCGCGAATTTACCCGCGCCGGTATCAAGTGAGCCCGCCGCCACCAAACGGTTTGATTGCTGGAAAAATTGAACAAGGCCAGGGCCGTCAAGCTCATAACT
Source organism: Alphaproteobacteria bacterium (assembly GCA_030427765.1). GTDB lineage: Bacteria > Pseudomonadota > Alphaproteobacteria > Micavibrionales > Micavibrionaceae > JAUICS01. The sequence continues at coordinate 4,642 of JAUICS010000135.1, read as the reverse complement.
TTCAACAAGTTCGGGATCAACAAGAATTTCAACAAGGTCTTCGCGATCACCGGTAATCGGAGCCTCAAGCACACTGCCAATTGTTTCAATTTTGTCCTGTAAATCTTCTGCCAAACCAATAAGCGTACGGTACGGCACATCCCCCGACAACGTAACAACCAGAACCGGGAATAAGGACGTGTTAACCTCGGTCACAGTTGGTTCTTCGGCATCGGTTGGCAAATCAGGCTTGGCCTGATCAACGCCTTTTTGCACATCATCCATCGCCGTGTCTTTATTAAACCCGGCGGAAAATTCCAGAAGAACAAAGCCGCCGCCCTGATACGCCGTTGATTTTAATTCCTTTAACCCCTCGATTGTCGATAATTCCTGCTCGAGCGGACGAAGGAGGAGCCGTTCAGAATCCTCCGGCGACACACCTTCCAGTGCAACCGACACATATAGAACCGGAATATCAATATCCGGATCGGATTCCTTGGCAATATCAATAAATGCGTATGTACCGGATATAAGAAGCAACACCAGTGTGGCAAGCACAGTCCGGCTGTGGGAAAGCGCGGCATCAATAACGGGCGCCAGCATTATTAACCCGCCTTATCTTCAAAAACAGGTTTTACCGTCTGGCCGGGAATAACATAATCCTGCCCCACAACAATAATATTGGCCTGTTCGGGGAGACCCAGAATCCACATCGAATCTGGCTCATCCGCCAAAATGGTAATTTTCTGGAACTGTACTTTGTTTTGTGCATCGACAATCTTAACGCCGATCTCTCCATCATCATCGAGTGCCAATATCGCGGGAGAAATCCGGTGCGCCTTTACCCGTGCCGATGGGATACGCATTTCCGCTGTTAAGCCCGAACGGTACGTGTAATTTGCATTCGGCATATATATTTCGACCTTGAACGTACGTGTGTCCGGATCGGCATCTTTTGCAACAAACGACACCTTACCCGTTGCGACTTCACCGTTCAAAAACCGGATTTGTGCCGACGCGGCGGCATTTAAATAAGCAACATTGCGTTCCGATACAAACCCAACAAGTTTAAGCGGATCAAGATCAACCATCTTGTACAAATCCGCGCCGCGCTGAACAAAATCACCGATCTCGATATACCGTTCGTCAACAATTCCTTCGAACGGCGCTTTTATACTCACACGGTCAATTTCAAGCGTCGCCGCCTTCAACATACGCCGCGCGCCCTCAAGGTCCGTACGCGTACTCGCCAGGGTAGTTTTGGAATTAAAACCCTTTTGCTGCAGGGACTGTGCCGCTTCATACTCGATTTCACGCTGGGCCAATAATTTTTGCGCCTCTGTAACGCTCACATCACGTTCCTGCGCATCCAAAACGGCCAGAATATCATTCGCGTAAACCTTCTTCCCGCGATCAACAAGAATTTCCTTAACCGGTCCATCCGTTTCCGCGCGCAAAATAACGCTTCGATACGGATGGCTGCGTCCCGTTAAAATTACATTCTTTGTATAATCCTGCGCAGAACTGCGCATCACGCGCACTGATTCGATTTTCTTTTCAGCATGATCTCCTACCGCCGCCGTATCCTCCTTTGGGCCGGTCGCAAACGGCCCGACAAGGCCGGACCCGATCCATAACACGGCCGTTATGGCGATAATAATGGCGAGGAGGGTTGAAGATTTCATGGATATAGTTCTTTTGTTCTAATAGGCGCGGAAAATATCATTCTCCGCAAGGAAGGATTTAATCTGATCATTATGCATCAAATCCTTATATTTTGCATCGTCTTTTAGGTACGCATTCCAGAAAATCAGGCTGATTTGTTTGAGTGCCGCCTCATGCACCGGACGTTTCGGATTTTCACCGAGTTTACCGCGGCTGCCCGCAAACACCATATGGTCTGCATCTTCCAGTATAAGGCCATATTTTGGCGGTTTATCATTACCTGACAAATTTTCACCCGCATTATCAACGATACGCAGACGATATGTGTAATCCCATCCCTTTACAGGTGAGCTGTCATCCGTGCCCGTGATAAACAGCATCGGAATATCAATATCACCATACAGGGCCTTTGGATCCTCATCCCCATTATATGTTGTTGACGGGGAATAGGATATTGCCGCCTTAAACCGGTCGTCCTTAACCGCCATAACCTGTGTTGTCAGCGCGCCAAAGGAATGGCCGGACATACCTATCCGGTCAAAATCAAGACGGCCCGCCACTTGCGGCTGCTCCTCACTCCATTCCTCCAGACTATCCAGAACAAACGGTACATCCTGCAAACGTTGCAGCGTGGCCTTACGCGGAATTTTTGCCGAACGAATATTATCCCATGGATGGCCGGGTTTCCCCTCCCATAGTGATGTATCGGTTCCGCGGTGCTGGATATTAATAACGATGTAACCGTTGCTGGCGATATAACGGGCAATAAACCCCGCACCATCGCGGGAGCCGCCCAGACCGTGACTCCATATCACAACCGGCAAAGGAGCGGTGTCATTATCGTCCGGGACATATACTTTAATTGGAACGCCGCGCCCACCGCGCGATTCGTCAATTAATTTGTCACGAATAATATGAACTTTGAATTCTTCATGATCGGGATCAGGTATCAACCCCGGATCCGCATTTTGTATCTGTGTATCCGCCATTGCCATCCGAAATATTTTTCAGTGATTTAGTCTTTCTTACGGAACTGGTCAAGTGACACAACCTCACCGGTCGTTTGTTTATCACCATCGTCCTTGGATTCGGCCTTTTTCTTTTTCGGCTTACCGCCGTCATCGTCCGGACCGTCTTCTTCCTCCGCCATGTCGTCCTCATCCTCAATTGGCTGGAACTGCAATGCAAAGTTAACGGACGGGTCTGCAAAAATGGAAATTGCAGAAAGTGGAATAACAAGGCGTTCCGGAACATTATTGAATGATAATGTCACAGACATTTTTTCATCATCAACCGACAAGTCGTAAAACTGGTACTGCAAAACAATTGTCATCTCGCCCGGGTAACGATCACGCAGATAATCCGGAATATCAACGCCCGGAAAATCGGTGAAGAATGTAATGTAGAAATGATGCTCATCCGGCAAACCATGCGCGATAACGTCGTCAATTGCCTTGCGCACGACGCCGCGAAGCGCGGTTTCAACCATTTTATCGTATCTTAGGATATCATCTAAACTCATGATCACACTGTATTGCAATTAACGGGCGAGGTTTTCAAGTATCAGCATACTAATAAAACACATATGTTCACAAGAGTGTTTTCATTTTTCTGATGTTACGTAGTATAATCGCCATAATACGGATAAAATCCGTTATTATTTTTCAAACGCACCCGAAACGATAATCTACAAAACATGGACACAGAAGGCGTACAAGACCGCAAAACATACGAAGCGGGCAAAGTATTCATCAAGGAAGGTGAGGAAGGGTACACCGCATTTCTGATCCAGTCCGGCAGTGTCCGTGTATATACAACGGTGGGGGAAAAGGAAATTGATCTGGCGGAGCTCGGCCCCGGCAGCATTGTCGGCGAAGTCGCCCTTATCCTCGACGAACCCCGTGGTGCAAGCGTTCAGACGCTGGAGCCCACAGTTGTTGCGACCATCACACGTGATGATTTCGAACTGCGCCTACGCAAAAGTGACAAGGCCGTGCGTGGTATCCTGAAATTACTGTCCCAGCGCTTGAAATACCAAAACCGTGACATGGTGAGAAAAAGCCAGAAAGCGGATTCGGTAGACGATACGGCTATGGCACTGATGCATAATTTCTCGCAAAACATGTCGATGGAACGGCGCGAAGCGTTCATGAAAGAGATCACACCCCACATGAACAACTTGATTAAAGCGCTAAAAGCTTTTAAAGGTTAATGCCAAAAATAACCCTATATATTAAGGCGTTAACATGGCACAGCATCACGACCGCATTCTTATCATTGATTTTGGCTCACAGGTAACACAGTTAATCGCACGCCGCGTCCGCGAAAACGGCGTATACTGCGAAATCTGGCCATTTAACAATGTCACTGTCGATAAAATAAACGCATACGCGCCAAAGGGGATTATCTTCTCCGGCGGGCCGGCTTCGGTGATTGAGGACGGCAGCCCGACAATCCCGGCAGAGGTTTATGAGCTGGGATTACCAATCTTCGCCGTGTGTTACGGCCAGCAATTAATGGCGCATCAACTTGGCGGAACGGTTGAGGCCAGCGACCATCAGGAATTCGGACGCGCCTATGTTGACGTAACGGATGAAAGCCTGCTTCTGAACAATATCTGGCAAAAAGGCGTACATGAACAAGTGTGGATGAGCCACGGTGACCACGTTGCCGCCCTGCCGCCGGGTTTCCGCGTAGTTGGAAAATCAGACGGCGCGCCATTCGCCTTCATCGCCGATGATGAGCGTAAATTTTACGGGGTGCAATTCCATCCAGAGGTTGTGCACACCCCGCACGGCGCGGCGCTTTATAAAAATTTCACACATGACATCTGTGGCTGCTCCGGCGACTGGACAATGGCCGCGTTTCGGGAAGAAGCCATCCAGAAAATCAAGGATCAGGTCGGCGATGGCAAGGTCATTTGCGGCCTGTCCGGCGGAGTTGATTCCTCCGTCACCGCAGTGCTTATACATGAGGCGATTGGCGATCAATTAACCTG
>JAUICS010000134.1 GCA_030427765.1 Alphaproteobacteria bacterium | reverse complement strand
GTTCTTTTTCACGTAAAGTAAAGGAAGCCATTTTAGCAATATGGCTGGAAAGAACCCTTACCAAAGACGATATTCTTAGTGCCTATCTGAACCGTGTGTACATGGGAAGCGGTTTATACGGCATCAGTGCGGCCGCACGCACATATTTTAACAAGGATGTATCCGAACTAACCATCGAAGAAGGCGCAATACTGGCGGGGCTTCTTAAGGCTCCATCCGTGTATTCCCCACAGGCAAATCCGCGTCTTGCGCAAAAACGCGGTAAAGTTGTCTTAGCGGCCATGGCCAATGCGGGATATATCAATATTGGCGATGCATCACTGAATTCAGACATTGTCCCTATTCCAAAATCCAAACCGGATAATTTTAAAACGTCGAGTTACTTTGCCGATTGGGTGGTGGACCAGTTAAACACAATTATCGGAACACAGGATGATAACATCATTGTCCGCACCACATTGGATAGCGATATACAAAACATTGCTGAAAAATCCCTACAAAACATCATAACAAAATACGGCGACAATAAAGATATAACACAGGGTGCGGTGATAGTAATGGACCGTAAGGGCGCCATACGCGCAATGGTGGGCGGGAAAAATTATAAGTTAAGCCAGTATAACCGTGCAGCACAGGCCAAACGTCAACCCGGGTCCGTATTCAAACCATTTGTCTATTTAACCGCCCTTGAAAAAGGATGGCACACGGATGACTACCTTAATGACGCGCCATTTACATCCGGCGAGTACCGTCCGAAAAATTTCAAGGATGAGTATATGGGTGATGTTACACTCGAAACCGCATTATCCCGGTCACTCAACACCGCGACAGTCCGTCTAATGCAATATGTAACACCGACATCGGTTATAAAAACGGCCCAGAAAATGGGCATTCGATCAAAACTATCAAACGACCTCTCCCTCGCGCTTGGGTCAAGTGAGGTATCACTGCTGGAAATGTGTCACGCATACACCATCATGGCGCGAAACGGGAAATATGCGTCATCCTATGGCATGGAGAGTGTGGAGGGATACAACGTCAGAACAAAAAACAGAACGAACATATTTACAACCCATGCAACGCATTCGGATTATCAGGTTGTTTCACGCAATGCCGTACGCGAATTGAATAATATGCTGGAAAGTGTGATTGATGACGGAACCGGAAAACGTATCCAGTTACCCTTCTCCGTTTCCGGAAAAACCGGTACCAGTCAACAATCGCGCGACGCCTGGTTCATTGGCTTCACGCCGAATTATACCATCGGTGTATGGCTTGGTAACGATGACAACACGCCGATGGTTAACGTTACTGGCGGCACCTACCCCGCCATGATATGGTCCGACATTGCCGGTTCCATTGAACGGAATATCAAGGCAGATACGCGCCCCCGCAATAACAACACTATGCTCTCCGGCGGTGCTGGAAACGCCTCTGAAGATCGCTCCCTGTTTGACGGGTTGCTTGATAAGATTTTCAAATCGCCCTCGGCCACAGACAAACCATCCGGCATATTCAATGAGTGATTTAAACCATTTCATGTTCTGTTCCTTGATCCTGAGCATTTCGAATTGTTTGCATCGGCGCATTACCCTGTGACCTATTCACCTGACGGTTTTCGTGCGCCAACCATAGCCAATGATCATATAACTCCCTGATACTAATACAGGCAGAGCCAAATTCCCATGATGTTTTCATCATTGCCGCATCGACATAATTCAAGAAATCTGGTGGAAAGCCCGTACGCGGCGCACGAAGCCCGAGATCAACAAGTACTTTTGCAATCTGGGCCTGATTAGTATCAAAGCAACTGGCCACATATTCAATTGCCGAGAGTATTTTTAAGGAAAGCCCCGGTCCATTCGATTGCCGCAAATAAAACACAAACATATCATAAATCTGTCGCTCAAAACTTCCGATATCCGTTGTGACAAAAGGCAGAATAATTTTTTCTCGTGTGAATAATCCATTCGTAAAATCCGATGATACAAATGAAGATACTTGTTGATATGAAAACCTCTGGTCCATAGTCGCCTCCGTGAATAGAATGGATGATGACTCCAAAAATCGGTGGAAAAGGTTAATAGAATCTTAACAAATATATTGCCATGAAAAAAAAGGATCGAGAATCACTTAGGACAAAAAACTAACCTATTGGAATTGCTTGCCTTGCAAGGTTATCCACATATTCGTTTTCCGGATGGCCGGCATGCCCCTTTACCCAATGAAATGTGACATCATGTTGTGACGTTAAATCATCGATTCGCACCCATAGGTCCTGATTTTTAACAGGCTTATTTGAACTGGTCCTCCAATTACGGGCCTTCCAACCCTTCACCCATTCTGTAATGCCTTTGCGTAGATATTCACTGTCCGTATATAAATCAACTTTGCAGCGCTGCTTAAGTGCCTCTAACGCATTGATTGCCGCAAGCATTTCCATACGGTTATTGGTCGTCTCGACCTCTCCGCCTGACAAATCTTTACGGCTTTCATTATATATCAAGGTTGCGCCCCAGCCGCCTGGCCCCGGATTACCGCTACAGGCACCATCGGTATAAATTGTCACGTGTTTCATGACACCATTTTGTTTTTTGGCTTTATCCTGACCGCATCCGGACACTCACGATGAAACAATAATTTCTTGATATATTCTTTCGGGTCTTTTGGAACAACCTCGCCTTCATCCGGATGATATATCCAGTCATAAAGACGCGTCATCAAAAACCGTAATGCCTGCGCACGGCATAAAATTGGCAGTGCCTGCCATTCTATATTTTCAAGACCGCGAATCTTCTGATACCCATCCATCAACGCGTGGAAACGTTCCGGCACAAAATTATGCTCCTGATCATAACACCATGCGCCAATTACGATGGCGATGTCATACGCCATGAACGTTGTGCAGGAGAAGTAAAAGTCGATCACACCACATGGATGCGTACCGTCAAAGAACACATTGTCCGGAAACATATCGGCATGCACGGTTGCGGTTGGTAACCCGGACGGCCAATGCGCTTTCAAAAACGCCAATTCATCTTGAATAATATCTGACAATCCCTTGGCAATCATATCGACCTTGGAACCACATTCGCGTGCCATGTCCTGCCAAAAATCATACCCCACCGGATTTTCACGTTTTTGCGGAAGATCCATGGCATGCCAATGCATCTTAGCCATCATGGTTCCCAAATTATGAAGATGGTCCAGTTTAATATCCTGCGGCTCAACCTGCTTGCCTTCCAGGAATGTAACAATCGATGCGGGTTTACCCATAATCTGGTTAATGCGCACACCGGATTTGTTGGGAAGGGCCTTCGGGCAAATTATCCCCTGCTCGGCCAAAGAATTACAAAAATCAAATATAAAATTGAGATCACCAATACGGGTACGGTTCTCAAAAATGGTTAGAACGTATTTTTTCTTTTCCGTCTGCACATAATAATTAGTATTTTCAACGCCTTGTACAATCCCTTTGAAATCAATAAGGGAGCCAAGGGAATAATCCTGTAGAAATAATTCCAACGATCGACGATCAATTTTTGTAAATACGGCCATTTAGTTCACTATATTTATGATATGCCTGTTGATTTTTAGGGCAAGTTATATAAAACAACATCATATAAACGAAATCTTATGTTCTTACAAAGACACAAAATGTCAAATTACAATATTATAAAAAAAATTATTAGTGAAAATCCATACAAAGTACCAGTACTTAGGATACCTAAGAAAGAAGTCCATAAATCTCGTAAACACATAAAAAAAATCATAATAAAACATTTCGATGAAAATTTTTATACCGCACAGTACAATCACTTCATTGGCAAAAGCATAAATGAAAACAAAACATTTTCTGCAATAAATCATTATATAGAAGAAGGCTGGCTAAACGATCTAGATCCTGCCCCATGGTTCTCATCTAAATTATATGTTGAGCACAACCCTGACATTCTTGATTCAAACATGAACCCTTTTTATCATTATATAAGATACGGCATTCAGGAAAACAGGCTTTCCTTCCCTTCCGAGCACTCATTTACAAAAAAACAAAAACTATCCTTCTCTGCTAACAATTACCTAAGTAAATTGATCTCCCTTATTTGCAGAAGTAATAAAAAGTACAATTATTTAGTAAGTAAGCAATCAGGCCGTGATTTTGATTACAGGGGACGAGTTGAACATATAAACTTCCACAAAATCAAAGGGTGGATTTCAGACATAAATACGCCTGAAAAACTTCTGGATATCGATGTTTTTATCAACGGTAAATATTACAAAACAGTTACAGCAAATAAAAAACGCGATGATCTCTTAAAAAATAATTATTCCCATGTGGGTGGAGGATTTGAAGTTAAGCTGGGTGATTTCTATAAAAATGATAATGTTATCTGCAGTATTTCCTTTAAAATTGGAAACGAAAAGTTAAATAACGTCAACTTAATGGCATCAATAGAGGATAGCTTGAATCACTTCCAGTCATTCCGTGAAACACTCTTAGCACATAACATCTCTGTAGAACATAGACACGACACTGATGGAAAAATAGAATACATTAAACATAACAAGATATATGGATGGATTGTTTCTAAAAACCATCCTGAAATCCCTCTTAACATCGATATGTACATAGATGGCATTTTTTATGACACCATAAAGGCAGATATACCTAGAACGGACTTACAGAAAAAAGATATCTCTCAAACATGTGGTGGATTTGAAATAGAATTACCCATAGCTGAAAATGAAACTATATATAATTCAATTGATCTCATTCCACGTAATACAACCTCAGTTTCAGCCAAATTAGCAGATTCACTCTTTGAAACCCTTCACTCTAAAACAACAAACTACCGCACGGCATTTGTTAGACACACGCCATTTGCTAACCCAACACATAAGGAGGTCGTAATCATCATTCCGATATATAATGCTTACGAAGAGCTTAAGGAATGTTTGTCCAGCATCATCAAAAACACGTCCCGAAAACACAAATTATTTTTGGTTAATGATTGCAGTACAGATAAACGTATAAAACCATTACTGTCGGAGTATGAAAACAAAACCAATGTCTATGTTTATAACAAAACAAAAAACGAAGGTTTTACAAAAACAGTTAATTACGGAATTAACAAAACTAAAGATCAAGACATTGTCTTGCTAAATTCAGATACATTAGTAACGCCGAGGTGGATTGAGTCA
>JAUICS010000133.1 GCA_030427765.1 Alphaproteobacteria bacterium | reverse complement strand
TTTTTGTTTTCTATCAGGCCCATTTCACCGAAAATCTCGCCCGGCCCTAACTGTGCGATTTCAATTTGTTTGTCTGTCTCATTCGTGTTGACGAAAACAGATACACGGCCGGATTCAATCAAATAAGCTGCCGTTGCCATCTCCCCTTCACGAATAACAAGACGATCTTTCTTGAATGTAAAAACCTGTTTCTGGTTTTCGTCATCTTTCGGCTCGGTGTTTCCCATGTGCAACTCCCAATTGAAAATGTACATGACAATACTAAAGGAAGATACAATTCCCACAAGGATGTAATACATAGTTATTGATGATCGTTTTCTAATTTCACATCTTCATACGCCTTAAACAAATTTATTGGGGGTGAAATGCATCCGGCGGGTTTATTCTTGATAACGACTCACTTAACCTAACTATTATATACAATTTTAAAGAAGCAGCATTGCCATGACACACATGTATCCCCTTTCCACGGTTAAGCTATTAAGCGTCCTTATGGCCCTTATATTACTTGCTGGTTGTCACGCCCCAGAAGGATGGAAATGGGATGAAGTGGAATATGATGGCAACCCCTACGGCGTAACCGGCGACCAATCTACCGCCGGCGGTAACGTGGCCTATGTTCTTGTCAAAATGACACAGGAGAAGGGGTTGATGCTACCAAAAGACATGCCGGCCGTCCCAGTTCAGGACATTAAAAACCAACGCATTTCCAAGCCGGAGACCGAGGAATATTTCAACAAACGCCTGCGTAAGTAAATAATTTCACAATTTCCATAAACTTTTTATTGATTTTTCATATTCACATATGGTAACAAGTGTAAGTGTTGCAATTATGCAACATATATTAACTATTAAATATGTGTGGGAGAATCAACATGGACGACACGACTTTTGGTCGGTGCGTTCTCGGGAAAGTTATTATTGAGCGATGCATCAATAATATCCGAAACGCCAAAATGCTTCTTTATTTCAGTCAAGGTCTCAACGACCCGTTAAACGAGGGCGACATATTCGATATGCTCAATCAGATAGAGCGCGATATGACTCGTAGCGGTGAGATTTATTTGGAATTCATCACAAATGACAACCACTGCGAATGCAAGGATGCTGCACGCGTGGTTGCACTTGAAAAATACACGAGCAAGTAAGTAACGATTATATTTGCGGCAGTGTCAGAATCACGCTGCCCCGCCGTTACGCGGCCTTTGCCAGATCACCTCTTAAGGCTTCCTCAATCAAATCGATTGTTTTTTTACGGCCGTAAAGTTCGATAAACGAACCAAAGCGCGGCCCTTGTGACTGCCCCAGCAATACCTCGTAAATCGCCTTAAACCATTCACGCAATTCTTTCTGCTCATATCCATTTTCTTTACCGGCGTTAAACACTTCGGTCTGAAGCGCATCGAAATCGGCCCCGTCATCCAATACGGCCAGTTTTTGCGAAAGTGACTGAAGCGCATTGCGCTCACGGTCATCCGGCATACGGTATTGTTTTTCCGGCTTCACAAAATCGATGTAATACTTCACCGCGTATTGCGCCAGACGATCGACAAACGGAAATGACTTCGGATTGATCTCCGGCTTATACTGCTGGATAAAGCCCCAAAGAGTATCTTTTGTCTCTGCGTTTGCCACACTTGCCAAATTCAAAAGCAATGCAAAAGAGATCGGCGAACGTGATACACGCCCCGTATCCCCGTCATGAATATGCCACGCCGCGTTTTGAAGTTTATCGGCGTCCTCTTGTTCATCCAGTTTGCCGCCGAACGAAATATATTCATCCACCGCCTTTGGAATAATATCGAAATATAGCTTTTTTCCTGATGTCGGGCGCAGATACATATAACACGCCAGACTTTCATGCGGCGCGTAATCCAGCCACTGCTCAATCGTCAGGCCATTACCTTTTGACTTGGAAATTTTCTGCCCTTCCTCATCAAGGAATAATTTGTAACGAAAACCGGCCGGTTTCTTACCGCCCATCACTTCGGTAATCTTTCCGGCAATTTCACCGGAACTGATAAGATCCTCACCGGCCATTTCGTAATCGACATCCAGCGCGTACCAACGCAGCGCCCAGTCGGGACGCCATTGGCATTTCACATGGCCACCGGTCACCGGCAATTCGGTTTTTTCGCCGTCCTCATCTTCAAATACAATCGTTCCCTGATCAGGGCGTGTTTCTAGAATCGGACATTGTAGCACGTTGCCTGTTTTTGGTGAGATCGGAAGAAACGGACTGTAAGTCTGTTTCCTCTCATCCCCCAAAATCGGAAGGACGCAGTTAATGACATCATCATATCGTTCGAGCATTCTTAACAACGCATCATCAAATTTTCCGGATTTGTAACATTCGGTTGATGAATAGAATTCATACTCAAAACCAAACGAGTCCAAAAACTTCATAAGGCGAGCATTGTTGTGGTGGGCAAAACTTTCATACTCACCAAACGGATCGGGAATACCGGTTAAGGGCTTACCGATATTTTGTTCAAGCACCTCTTTGTTCGGTATGTTGCCGGGCACTTTCCGCAGGCCGTCCATGTCATCCGAAAAACAAATCAGTTTTGTAGGAATATCAGACAGATTATGGAATGCATTGCGCACCATTGCGGTACGGCATACCTCACCAAACGTACCAATATGCGGCAAGCCAGATGGTCCGTATCCGGTTTCAAAAAGTACAAATCCCTTCTCCGGAGTTTTACCGCCCAGCCTATCAAGTACCGATTTAGCCTCCATAAACGGCCATGCCTTTGCATCTTGTGCGGCGTCTTTACTAACACGTCCCATAATATCTACCTTTTGTTTTTACATTCATAAAACATATCGTGATGCGGGATGCCCGCATCCTCATACCCATTGCCCGCCACTTGAAAACCACATTTTTGGTAAAACGGGATGGCGTAATCCTGTGCACTTAACTTCATCACATCATATTGATCCAATTTCAAGATGTCATCCATCACAAAATCCATAATTAATTTCCCAAGGCCACAGCCACGGGCAATTTTCATGACGGCCAGACGTTCGATTTTTGCTAATCCATCAGCATCACGCCAACGAACACAGCCGGCCGGTTCATTATCGATATATGCGATATAATGCTTACATTCATCTTCGAATGTATCAACTTCACGATCCACCGGCACGTTTTGTTCGTTTACAAAGACCACAAACCGAATTTGTATGCTGTGCGCGTATTCGAGCTTGGTTTCCACTTTTTTTATCTTGATTTTTTCCATATAAATAGAGTACCTATTTCTATTGTAAAGTCGACACTAATTTAACATTGCGATCAGGTTACACGGATGCTAGCCCCTCTGGAAGTTGCATTTCAACTTGTTTACTCAGGCCAACTTAGTAAGGCATATGATGCCGTAGTGCATTGTGAATGGCCCGGTCCTGGGTTCATTCTCGTTTCTGACCCGTCAACACGTTACGACAGTTTTTATGATGCTCTTGATGATTTGGGGTTTGGATCATTAAAGGATCGCCTTAATGTAGGTGGGAATGTTTCTATCGACGGAAACGACGGCGATTATCAAATGTCCTGTACAATTGATAAATCACGACCACATGCAATTCTGACAATAAAAAGTCCGCACATAAAAATCGACATTCACATAAATGGATCGTCAATAAATGGCCCGTTCCACATTAACAATGTTATCGGAACTGTTACGTCTACGGATTTTCCAAACGGTGCAGAAATTGATGCAAATGGGTCCCGCCATATTGATTTATGCCAGTTCATCAAGGAATTCCGCTCTGCGGGGCTTCAAATAACAAATACAGGTAAATTTGATGAAGATATGTTTACGCAATTTTTAAAACCCCTTATAAACGTCACCGCGTCTTACCAGAGCCGCCTTAAATCGGACACTCATCCCTTCACACAAGGATAATTACCTATTTGATGCGCAATCGATACACAGCGACACGGCAGGATCGAGATTTAAACGCTTTTCCGCAATATCCTCATCACACATAACGCAATAACCAAATTCACCATTATCAATCCTTTTTAGCGCCTGATGTACTTTCTGAATTTCATTCTGGCGGTTTCTCTCTGCTGCATTTGCCATTTCCTGCTGCATCAATGCATCTTGACGTGATAAGCGCCCCTGCCGCGTTTGATCAAGCTCGACCGCATCACGGCTTTCTTTAGACAAACGGCTTGTTTCCGTCAATTCATCAAGACGTTTTTCAAGGGCAGTTTGATATTTCTGAAGTTGTTTTATATCCATCAAAATGACTTTACGGCATGCGAAATAGATTCTAAATATACCACATGGAAAAAGAAAAAACATTTACCGCCGGTATCGAATATCTTTGGGCAGAAACCATTGATATCTGGAACCACGGATTAATGGGCGTGGATATTGGGCGTATCGTCATTGCCTTATTAATCTTTGCGGCCTTTATGGTTTTACGTGGATTGTTCAGCAAGTATGTACTTTACAAATTACATGCCTACACAGAAACAACGGAAACAAAAGTTGATGATCACATTGTTGATGCATTAATCCCGCCGATTAAATTTATTCCGATCGTACTCGGTGTATATTTCGCATCACAATATTCCGGTCTGGATGACGCGGCGGGTGCCGTATTTGGCCAGTTCATGCGCAGTATGATTGTTTTCACCATATTCTGGGGGTTGTATCGCTCGATTATTCCATTCTCCAAAAACTTCAAAAATCTGGAAAAACTTCTTACGCCCATCATGGTGCAATGGCTATTTAAGGCCATACGCATTCTCATATTCCTATTCGGCTTGGCCGTTATTCTTGAAATATGGGGTATTCAGGTTGCGCCTTTACTTGCCGGTCTGGGTCTATTCGGTGCGGCTGTGGCACTTGGTGCGCAAGATATATTCAAAAACTTGATTGCCGGGTTAACCATTATTGCCGAAAAACGTTTTCACCCGGGCGAATGGATTAAGGTTGAAGGTGTGGTTGAGGGTACGGTCGAGGACATCGGCATGCGATCAACGCAAATACGCCGTTTTGATAAGGCACCGGTGCATGTGCCGAATGCGCAGCTATCGGACTGTGCCGTCACAAACTTCTCACGCATGACACATCGCCGTATTTACTGGCTTATCGGTGTTGAATACAAAACAACAATAGACCAATTGAAAATTGTTCGTGACGAGATTGAAAAATATGTCTTGGGTAATGAGGATTTTGATTCACCGGAGAACGTATCAACCTT
>JAUICS010000132.1 GCA_030427765.1 Alphaproteobacteria bacterium | reverse complement strand
ACATTCATCACATGTGGATGAGTTGTATTGTATGATTTTAAATTCACTGTCCTCGGTCCCGATGCGGCGGGTAGCCATGGCTTCCTCAATATCAATATCCGGGTCATCGGAAATAATACCGACCGATCGGACTACGGGCTTAAAGTCATCCTGATAATCAATTTCCGATTGTGGAATACTGTCCTGCGCGTGGGCAATATATGCTGAACACATGCAGACGGAAAGCATGAACAAAGGTAATATTAGAAATTGTAAATATATACGGGACATAATCAAATCCATGTCAATTAAATTTAAAATCAGCAAAGACAATATATACCAATCTTTACAAAGAATTGATATAGCATCCATAACTATGCTAACACGTTTAAAAAATAAAATAGAATTTTGACATGACACGTCACCTATCCGGCAACAGCATTAAGAATCTTCAAAAAATAGGGCCTTATCTTAGGGAAGATTGGCATCTGGTGCTAGGGGCATTGTTATCCCTGATAATTGCGGCTTTATGTGTCCTTGCCATCGGGTCCGGCGTACGTTTTCTTGTTGATAATGGTCTGTCTACCCAGAACGAAACTGTTATGGATAAGGCATTGCTTGTCCTGTTTTGCATTATAACGGCCTTGGCACTTGCCAGTTTCCTACGTTCAACATGCGTATCATTACTTGGTGAACGTGTAATCATGAAATTCCGTCAGGGGGTTTATAATAATCTTTTGAACCTCGATCCCGGTTTTTACGAACAAAACAATACGGGCGAGATCATTTCCCGCCTGACGTCTGACACCACGCTTGTGCAATCGGTTATATCTAGCACCTTACCTATGGCCATGCGGAATTCTATTCTGCTGCTTGGTGGTATAGCCATGCTACTTATAACCAGTCCGAAACTAACCCTAATGGTTATTCTTGTTGTGCCGGTTATTTTGCTACCGATTGTTCTGATGGGGCGGCGCGTTCGACGTTTGTCAAAGGACAGCCGAGATAGTGTTGGTGAAATAGGTGCTTATGTAGACGAAACATTGCACGGCATCCAGACAATTCAAAGCTTCGTAAAAGAAGATTTCGTGTCATCACGCTACAAAGAAAAAACATATGCCGCCTATAAAACTGCATCCCAGCATATTATGAACCGCTCATTCATGGCGGCAGCGGTCATCTTTATTGTATTTAGCTGTGTTGGAATTGTTTTGTGGATTGGTGGGCATGATGTAATTGCAGGCCGTATGACACCAGGTGCGCTAACATCATTTGTTTTTTACGCGGTGTTGGTCGCGTCTTCTGCCGGAACGCTGAGTGAGGTTTATGGGAGTTTAAATCAGGCATCCGGCGCGGCAGACCGATTGATCAGTTTATTAAACGAACAATCACATTCACCGTTGCTTGTGGAACGTCATCAAGCAGCAGTCATTCCGATATTTGAAACATTATCCTTCGAAAACATAAAATTTTCATATCCGAAAAAACCCGATATATATGCATTGAATGACATAAATTTCACCATAAATCGCGGTGAAACAGTTGCGTTTGTCGGCCCAAGCGGTTCCGGAAAAACAACCCTTGTTAAGCTGATGTTACGTTTTTATGAGCCCCAAGACGGAATCATTACCCTTGATGATACAAATGTCAAAAGCCTTGATATAAAACCATATCGTTCATTATTTTCTGTAGTCCCTCAGGATACCGTTATTTTTTCCGATACAATCCGGAACAACATATTACTGGCAAAGCCCGATGCGTCTGAGGATGAAGTTATCTGGGTTACCAAAATGGCAAACGCTTATGAATTCATTGAAGAACTGCCAGACGGCATTGACACTTTGGTAGGTGAGGGCGGCAGCCGTCTGTCAGGCGGCCAGAAACAACGTATTTCTATCGCACGTGCCCTTCTAAACAATCCTGCATTCTTACTACTGGATGAGGCAACATCGTCACTGGATAGCATTAGCGAGAAGGCCGTTCAGGATATGATTCAGAACAAAACACAAGATCAGACAAAAATTATAATTGCGCATCGTCTCTCTACGGTCATGATCGCCGATACGATATACGTTATGGACAAAGGACGCATCGTCAATTTTGGTAATCATCAGGAACTGTTAAAAACCACGCCGCTATATAAAAACTTGATCGAAAGTCAGGTTATTGGCGGTGCCAAGGCATCAGCAATACATTAGGTTGTTTAGTTTAATTTACAATCATCATATCAACACGGTCGGTTGCGCCATCCGTTGTCTGTCCAAAGGCACGAATATCCATGCGGTGCGGCTCGATATTGTTATCAATCAAAAAACGCCGGATATTAAGCGCACGTTCCAGGGCTAATCTTCGTGCAGATGTGAGCCCCTTTGTCGTTGAATGTGAGTACGCACGGATTTGCACACGTTTCTGGCTATTTTGCTTAAGCTCCGTAGTAATACGTGTGTTAAGCGTTTGTTTATGTCCAGGCGAAAGGTCTTTTCCACCCGGGGCGAATGTTAAGGATATTAACGGCCCTTTCGGAATTTCAGGAACAACCTTCTCTATATCAGACTTTGTTTTGGCCTTCGTGTTGGCAGGAATATTTTTCACCAACACTTCTGCTCTCGGAACGGCCGGCATAGAGTGCGCACGGTAATATCTTTCGGTCACCGCATATGGTTTATATGGCGGAATTGGCACACCCCATTCAGAATAAATACTTGTTGCAACATCTTCCGTTTCCGCAGCATCTTCTTCAACAATCACGTCTTCAGAATTATTATCTTCTTCCGGCTTATAAATTGGAATCGGCATTTCGAATTCTTCTAGAAATTCAGAGGTGGATGAATAGGACTTTACACTCGGCACTCGTTTGGCATTTTCCGGCAAATCCGGCCCAGATGCGTCACCATCTATGGCATCAAACATTGGTGGCGGTTCATAAACCTCCAACTCAACCGGATGCGGGTTTACATCCTCATCTTCGGAAAATGTGATGGGTTTAACCTCACCAGATATCGTGTAATCATTTTCAGGTGATGTAAGATCAATATTACGCACATCAATACCGGACATAATTATCCCACCATATAACAGGATAACAACAAATAGCAGGACGGCACTGTACTTAACAGCCAGTGTTATAGAGCCTTGAGAGAAGCCTGATCCTGCTTTTGACATTGATTTAGAAGTTCTTTGAGGTCTTTGTATATTTTTTCGTTACTCGCTAGTACAGATTTACCATCTAACGGTGTGCCTTGTCCCGAAATTGTCGTTATCATTCCGCCTGCTTCACGAACAATGATATATCCGGCCGCAACATCCCAAGGGGATAAATCATATTCCCAAAACCCTTCATAACGGCCAGCCGCAACGTATGCAAGATCAAGTGCCGCCGCACCCTGCCTGCGGAACGCTGCCGTATTTTGCATGATAACCTGTGATTGCTGCTGAAAACGAGCGTGATTACCACGCGTCAGGGCAGGGGAGCCCGCTGCAATAACACTATCGGCCATATTGGATCGGCCTGACACCCGCAAACGTTTATTGCGCATAAATGCGCCGGTTCCTTTTTCCGCATAAAAAAGTTCATCTTTAATCGGGTCATAAATCAGACCAGCAACAATTTCTTTATCTTTCTGCAAAGCAATAGAAATCGCCCAATGCGGAATACCATGCAAGAAATTTGTTGTACCATCCAGAGGGTCAACAATCCATGTATGGTGTGGGTCAGAACCGTCTTTTCGGCCGCTTTCCTCCATAATCATGCTGTATCCCGGGCGAGCCTTAAGCAATTCCTTTTGAATGATGTCCTCAGCACGACGATCAGCAGCACTAACGAAATCCCCGGGACCTTTTTTAGATACCTGTAATTGCTCAACCTCGCCAAAGTCACGTACAAGTGATCGTGAAGCGGCCTCGGCGGCTTTAATCATAACGTGAATTGTAGGGGAGTATTTAGCCATATAAATAAACTGTTATATCTGTTTGTTAAACTTAAAACTTAATTTTTTGCACGTTCAATATATGCGCCGTCAGCAGATTTCACAACCACACGTGTTCCGGCCTCAATATGTGGAGGAACCATAATACGCTCTCCATTATTTGCAATTGCCGGCTTATAAGATGAAGACGCGGTTTGCCCTTTCACGACAGGTTCGGTCTCAACAATCTCTACAACTACGTTCTCCGGCAAATCAACACGTACGGGTGAACCCTCGATTAACGCGATTTTGACAATCATACCTTCCGATAAGAAAACACCGGAATACCCAACAAGTTCCTTTGTTATCTGAATTTGTTCGTATGTTTCGTTATTCATGAAGTGCAGATCAT
Organism: Alphaproteobacteria bacterium; assembly: GCA_030427765.1. GTDB lineage: Bacteria > Pseudomonadota > Alphaproteobacteria > Micavibrionales > Micavibrionaceae > JAUICS01. Next base: position 949 of record JAUICS010000132.1, on the reverse strand, counting down.
CACCTTCTTCATACAAAAACTGGTAATCAACTTCATCAACATGCGCACGCTCAACCGCTTCTTGCGTACGGAAACGAACATTATCCTTATTTCCCGTCTTCAGGTCACGCATTTCCACCTGAACAACAGATGCGCCTTTACCTGGCTGAAGAATTTCGCTTTTCAGAACGACACAAAGTTTTCCCTGATGCTCCAGAACATTACCGGCGCGTATATTGATTGCATTGATTTTCATGTATTACATCCAATGTTGATTAATTCGATATGTATGCGATGTTTGCCCTACGACTTATCACCGTAGATGTGGGCACCAATATTCATAAGCGACTGTTTTATATCATCATCTTCAATAATGCTAGTAATGGATGACAATTTTTGTTTGTTTTCTTCCGATATTGGTTGTTCGTTCTGTGAAACGGACACATTTTTTGACATATCCTGAATGGGATAATGAACAAATTTCATATCTGTGACGGTGTCTTGTCCCATTAATTGATTGATTTTTTCGAGCATTAAATCCTTACGATATGCAAATAACATGGCATTCGCGCTATCCGTAGCCACATCGAGGCTCGCCATCATCCTCTTTGTTCGTTTATCCTTACGGAAACGAATCTTGATCGGGCGGGATACATTTGCCAAATCCTCACCAACGATTATGTTCCAATATGATAAAAGCCGACCAAGTGTTGTAAACTTTTTTTCGAACAATTGGCCTTGAACATGTTGAACAGAATTGGATAGTGGCTTTAGCATGATTTCCAGCGTATACAATTAACCGGACTTTGGGAACAAGGATTTGTCAAAACCAGTAGCGAATAATCAGTCAAACAATACCGAAGACCCAAGGCGTATACGGGCATTGATTCTGGATTGGTATGATAAACATAAACGGTCTTTGCCGTGGCGATACGATACCAATCATTTAAATCCTTATCACACGTGGCTT
>JAUICS010000131.1 GCA_030427765.1 Alphaproteobacteria bacterium | reverse complement strand
CACGGGCCAAATTCATCGCCGTCTAACGCCTCATATTCATCGGCGTCAATGAATGTTGAAGATCGCAACATGCGTAGCATAAATTCTTTACCGGGCGCATCGGCCGCAATATTGAATTTTATGGCTGTTTTCGCGGCCGTTCCTCTATATTTATGGGCATCGGTAGGGCCTATTGTTTTGCACAGAACATCAGACGCACCCGCCTGAAATATTTCATGCAAAACTCCTGACATATGTATGTCGAAATTATAAAGGTAATATGTTTCCATCTCAACTGATTGACCTGAGCATTGACCCTCTGGCATAATTCTCTCCTACTGCTATGGTAGAAAATACACCAAAGTTACGGAAAATATCAAGATAAAATTAGATAACGCCTAATTCCTTGGCTTTATCGGCCATAGATGTCGGCCCATTTTGCGCCATTGACCCTTTACGGCCGGTTTGGGAACCGATCGGAACCTCTTTCCCATCTTTAAGGGCTTGCAAAACGTCCTTAAAAATGTCCGGCGTTAAGTCCTCGTAATAATCATCATTGATTTGTGCCATCGGTGCATTCACACATGCGCCAAGGCATTCGACCTCCTCCAACGTAAACAAACCATCTTCTGATGTTTCACCCGGATGAACGCCGCAAAATTCTTCACATACCTTCAAAAGTCCAGACGAACCACAAAGCCAGCAGGGCGTTGTCGTGCATAATTGAATCAAAAACTTCCCAACTGGCGCAAGCTTATACATGGAGTAAAATGTTGCGACTTCGTACACCTTGATTTTCGGCTGCTCAATAATCTCCGCTATTTTATCCATAGCCGCACGGGGAATCCAGCCGCCGCCGTCTTTGTATGGACCATACGGTCCGTGTTTCGCAACTTGCCGCTGCGCAAGATCAAGAAGTGGCATTACCGCAGACTTTTTTCCATACGCAGGATAGCGGCTTATAATCTCTTCAACCGCCTTTTTGTCACTAAACTCAAATGTTTCCGGCTGGTAATCGGCGTATTGTTCAAACTTTGGTCTCATGATCTGTCCTCAGATGCATATTAGTTCATATAATTAGATTGATACTGCGAATCTACTTTTCCGACAAGGTAATTGCCGTAAAGAAATACACAGCTTGCACAAAGTAATGCGAGATTGAGATTAAAAATCCCGGTTAACAAAGTAAATAATGTGGCAATCGCCATAATCCGTCCGGCCAGATCATTGCGGTCCGTCAGGAATGCCACCAAAGAACCCGTAAATACGCAAAATCCAAGCAGCGCCTCAAAAAAGCCCATCTGTTCACGCAATCCGAATATGTTCAGACCGTCTATCAAATACAAAAGACCGGCGATGTTTATCAAAACCCAACCAATATCAAGTGGATATTCTTTAAATTTAATAGATCGCTTTAGCTTTTTAGAGAACGCAGATAGACTCCCTTTCCCAAGCTCAGTGCGCAATTCCGACCAGTATTTTGCAGCAAGAATGCCGATGGCGTATTTAAATGTATTCATGAATACGGTTAAACACTCCTCAAAACCTATTTTGAAGTCATCACCCTTAATATCCGGCGCCCCTTTGCCGTATTTTAATTTGTTTACATGGGCAAGAATGCCAAGCATAGCCCCCAAAAACCAAAGGAAGCTGGCGTGATAAAACACATTCATTGCTAGAAATACGTCACCCGATATAAAAATTCCGGCATAAATTTTCATCGGGTTTTCTTCGATGTAAATGCCGGCTTTTTGTAAAAATGACTGTTTTTCCAACTTATATATTCCGAATCTAAAGGATGTACGTTTTCTTTTTGAAGTTATGCAACGCCTCTATATGCCTTACGGTGCCTGACTTGGAACGCATCACGATTGAATGAGTCTTTGCCCCGCCTGCAAAACGACGTACACCTTTCAGCATATTTCCGTTTGTAACACCCGTTGCAGCAAACATAACGTTATCCGGCTTTGCCAGATCATCTGTCAAATAAATACGTTTTAGATCGGAAATACCCCAGCGTTCGGCACGTGCAATTTCATCATCGTTACGAAACACAAGGCGTCCGTGGATATTCCCGCCGACACACTGAAGCGCCGCCGCCGCAAGCACGCCTTCCGGCGCACCACCACTACCGATATACAGATCAATTCCGTTTTCGGGTTCGGTTGTTGCCACAACAGCACTCACATCGCCGTCAGGTATCAGGTTAATGCGAGCACCAGCCACGCGCACATCGTTGATCAGCTTTTCATGACGTGGACGTTCCAGAATACATACAACCAGGTCGGCGACATTACAGCCTTTCACCTTGGCAATTTTGTCCAATGTCACTTTTACCGGCGCATCCAAATCAAGGATATCGGCTGGAATATCCGGTCCGGCGGCTATTTTTTCCATGTAAACATCCGGTGCGTTCAAAAATCCACCTTCATCGGCCAATGCAATCACCGCCAATGCATTCGGTCCGCCCTTTGCCGTAATTGTTGTTCCCTCAAGTGGATCCAGGGCAATATCGATTTTGGGCCCTGTTCCGTTACCAACTTTCTCACCGATATAAAGCATCGGGGCTTCATCACGTTCCCCCTCACCGATCACGACTGTACCATCAATCGACAGATCATTCAGGTTCTGACGCATGGCCTCAACCGCCTCACGGTCTGCATCTTTTTCATTGCCACGTCCAATTTCCTTTGATGCGCATAATGCCGCGGCCTCTGTAACCCTCACAAGCTCAAGCGCCAGATCGCGTTCCATACGATATGATTGTTCTGTCATGTTAAATCCACTGTCTTCTTTTTGTAATGCGGAGGTCATACCCATAATTCCAAACTAAATTTTTAAAAATGATGTTATGACGTTAAATCCTCAATCTGAATAAGGCAAGGCTCCGACGTCATAAAACGCAATGTCGATATTTTCTCAATCGCGTTGTATATGTTTGCCGCCGCGGTTTCATGTGTTGTCATTACAACCGATACCGACTGCCCCGGGTCATGTCCATGCTGAAGCATACTTTCGATGGATACATCTTCGTCCTTCAGTATAGACGCCACTTCGGCAATAACACCGGGTTTATCCAAAACAGGAAGGCGCATGTAGAATCGACACATATTTTCGGATTCGGCAACGCGTTTTGCATCCTTTAACTCCGCCGTATTCACTCCGAATACCGGCCTGTATATTCCAAGCGCAGAGTCAATCACATCAGCCACAACGGCAGACGCCGTCGGCCCCTCACCCGCGCCATAACCAACCGAAAGACTGTATTTTACAAAATCCCCTTCAAACAGCACCGCATTCAAGACATCATTGATCGAACTTAATGGATGGCTTTGTGGAATAAGACACGGAGTCACCGATTGCCCTAATGTATCACCTGAAGAAAACGCCTTAGCAATCAGTTTTATTTCGTATCCAAGGGTTTTTGCAAAATCAATATCCTTCGCTTTTATCTCGCTGATGCCCTTTGTGTAAATATTGTGCAGATTTGGTTTTGTGCGAAACACAATCGTGCTTAGGATCGCCAGTTTATGGGCAGCGTCCGTGCCATCAATATCAAATGTCGGATCGGCCTCCGCGTACCCTTTTTCCTGCGCATCCTTTAAAACATCATCAAAAGCACGTTTGGTTTTTGTCATTTCAGAAAGGATATAATTACTGGTACCGTTTAGAATACCGTATATCTCTTTAATGCCATTACCGGCCAAGCCTTCACGGATTGTTTTAACAATAGGAATTCCACCTGCAACCGCGGCCTCATAAAACACAGGGACATTTGCCTTGTCTGCGATTTCAGCGATTTCATATCCGTGTGTGGCCAATAATGCCTTATTCGCTGTGATAATCGGTTTTTTTTGTGATATGGCCTCTTTTATCAGGTCATACGCAATACCATCCGCGCCACCAACGAGCTCAAGAACCACATCCACATTTTCGTGTTTCACCAAATCAAGCGGATTATCAAACCATTCATATACATTTACATCAAAACCGCGATCTTTATCTTTTGAATGGGCACATACAGCCGTAATAAGGATGTCACGTCCCGCACGTTGACAAATAAGATTTTTGTTCTTTTCCAGAAGCTTAACAACACCGCCCCCCACTGTGCCCAAACCAACAATACCTATTTTCAAAGGTTCCATAATTTATTTTTTCTAATTTGATTTTATTCAATTTTACAAGCTGGCATAACGTGCATGAATTTCGGCATAGTTTCAAGTCAGCAAAAATCGTTTTTGGTTTAAAGGTTGAATAACTTTCCAGTTTGTGGCACATAAAAGCCTGTACACACTGGTTTTTCAGGAAGGACAGCATTATGTCATCTCAACGCCCCCAACAAAAAACGTCCTCTAACGATAACCCGGAACATATAGATTTCTTTGATGAGATAAAACTCCCTGACTTTATAAAATTAAACGAAGCCATATTGAACGCCGTTCAGCGCGCCCAGCCGATTTTAGAGAGCTATATTGCCCGGCATTCCGACGATGACTTACTGGAATACCCGTTTGATCCAATGAACGTACGTCAGGCTTACATTGAATTCATAACCTATCTCGTATCGAATCCAGCCAAGTTTATTGAACTCAATATGGAATACTGGAAATCTTACATGGAGCTACTGAATCAGAGCTGGATGAAAATGATTACTGGTGAGGAACCGGAACCCCTTTTTCATCCTCAAAAAGGCGACAGACGTTTCCGTGATCCGGAATGGCAACAAAATGCATTATTCGATTTTATTAAGCAATCTTATCTGCTTACAAGCCAAACCTTAACCAATGCCGCAAAAGACACAGAGGGTTTGGATGCGCATACACGTCAAAAAATCGATTTTTATACGCGCCAATATGTGGATGCCATAGCGCCGAGCAATTTTATCCTGACCAACCCGCTTGTTTTAAAGGAAACTATTGATAGTGGCGGCGAAAATCTGGTAAAGGGCCTTGAAAATCTTTTGGGGGATTTAGAACGTGGCCACGGCGCACTCAAAATTTCAACAACTGACTACAAGGCGTTTGAAGTTGGCAAAAATCTGGCCCTTACCCCCGGTAAGGTTGTGTATCAAAACGATCTTATGCAGCTTATACAGTATACACCGACAACTAAAGAGGTATATAAGCGTCCTCTTCTTGTCGTTCCACCATGGATCAACAAATATTACATCCTTGATATGCGTCAGGAAAATTCGCTTATTAAATGGCTTGTTGAGCAAGGGCATACGGTTTTTGTCGTATCATGGGTTAACCCGGACCGTGAACTTGCGCAAAAGACATT
>JAUICS010000130.1 GCA_030427765.1 Alphaproteobacteria bacterium | reverse complement strand
CATGTGCCGCACGGAAGGCATTTCCAAGATCGGTATCTTTGTACTCTCCGGTCACAACATTCGTTGCGTAATCGAGTTCCTTGAAAACCGTATAAACAAGGTTTCCATCAACATCGAATAAAAAGATATCGTAGTAATCTTTTTGTCTAAGGAAATGACGGAACCAAGGATGATAAATCTTATGAACCTCACTGTACTGGGAACCATCATTCGCAAAATCAAGTTTCTCCTTAGAGCCCGTTGGGTGCGGGTTATCCGTAATATACAGACGCTGCAATGTCTTTGTCGGGTTGCCAGGCAATAAGTACCATGCATCCAGAAAGTCAAATACGGCACTTAATACATATTCATTATGGGCGAGTGAGCTTAAATCCTCTTCAATCGAATGCAAATATGTTTCAAGGGCATTCACTCGAGACGCCTGTAGAGCAGATAGCTTATCTTCAACCGCTTTATGTGCATTTGTCGATGCAATGTTAATGATCACAACACTTGTAACAAGAATACCAACAGCAACAAGTAATGAGATAATGACAGGTAGTTTTTTGGATATATTTACATCATTTATATTCATAGCAGCCTCCTAAGCCCAAAAATCGAGTCCCTAAAAAAGTTTAATAAAGAGATAAGCAATATTTATGCCGAAAGTGATTAAAATTCTATTTTCGCCGATATACATAAGATTACGGGTGAATGCGGAAGAACTTACTTAAGAAGGAACATATAGGAAAAACAAAATATTATCTATAGTGAAATGCAATTTGCAAACCATCGTATGCAGGCGCATATCCATTCGGCAGTTCCAGCACCAGTGTGGCATAATCCATGTTTCGCGGAAGATGTGTGATAAAAACCTGCTTTGCCTGAACACGTTCATTTAATGAATATACAGCATCAAGTGTGGCATGAACGGGATTGGGTGTTTTATATGCCGCACCATCGGCAATCCATACATCCACCCCCTGCAAAACATCTATAGCCGCGTCATCAAGAGTTAGCATATCCGTTGAATACGCCATATTTCCAAATCGAAAGCCGAGCGACGAACATGTACCATGGTCCTGAACAAACGGGACGAAGCTAACATCACCAATATTCATCCCCTGCCCCATCTGTGTCGGCGTAATTTCTGTCAAATCCAGATAGGCCTTATAAAAATCATTTTTGGCATGTCCAAACACGTATGGAAAACGGACAAACAGATCATCAAGGCAATCCCTGTCCCCATAAACCGGAATCGGCGTGCGTTCCCGCCGGAAATAAATTGCGCGTATATCGTCAATACCGTTTGTATGGTCACCGTGAGAATGGCTCATCAAAATTGCATCAACTTCACGTTCATTAATCGATGTCATTTGATCGGACACGTCCGGCCCCATATCAATCAGAACCTTTGTATCACCTACCTGAACAAAGGCGCATGGGCGCGTACGTTTATTCTTGGGTTCATCCGGGTCACATTTCCCCCAGTCATTCCCCAATGCAGGCACGCCCGAGGAATTACCGGAACCAAGAATTGTAAATACGCCATCCATTATACTAAGTCCTGACGATTTGCCTTTTGAAACAAATTGAAAAAATTATCACTGGTTATCTTTGCCATCTCCTTAACATCGACACCAAGCACATCGGCCAATACCTGACCGGTATGAATAACATAGGACGGCTCATTTGTTTTTCCACGATACGGAACGGGTGCCAGATACGGCGCATCCGTCTCAACCAGTAACCTGTCTTTTGGAATATCCTTTGCAATTTCACGCAGTTCTTCCGCACGCTTAAACGTCAAAATGCCTGAAAACGATATATGAAAGCCGAACTCAACCGCCTCCTCCGCCATTTTACGTCCCGCGCTGAAGCAATGCATAATGCCTTTCAGTCCCTTTCCTGCGGCATGTTCTTTTAACATGTGGATGATATCATCATCGGCATCGCGCGCGTGAACAACCAACGGCACATCTGCAATCAAGCACGCCTCGATATGTTTTTGAAAACTGGCTTTTTGATCCTCGACCGTGCTGTTCATATAAAAATAATCCAGGCCGGATTCACCAATTCCAATCACATTATCATTGGCACTGACTTTGTCCGCGATATCCTGCGCGGAATATGTCTTTTCCTTTTCGTTACTGGCCTCATGCGGGTGCGTTCCCACTGTGCACCAGACATTTTTATGTGCCTTGGCGGTATCCAGTAAAACGGGAAATTCATCATCAATTCGGCAATTGATATTCAACATGCCGTCAACACCGGCATCAACGGCACGTTGGACCAGTTCTTCAGGGGCACCCTGCTCACGAATGTTCGGATGATTTATATGGCAATGGGAATCAATCCACATGTCTAACCTGTTTTATGTTGTACTGTCGAAATTAAAACAACGATAACCCCGGCAAATATAAGCGCCGACCCAAGCAAGCCTAATAAATTTATCTGCACTTCCTTCAAAATCAGCCATGCAAAGAAAAGTGTAAAAATCGGATAGGTAATTTCAATAATACTGGCTAGGGTCGCGTTTTTTTCTGCAACACTCATCAAAATCAGAAAGTTACCACCAACGACCAGAACACTCATAACAATCAACATCCATAAAACAGATGATTTACTTAATGTAACATCCACGCTGGCTTTAAAATTACCATCGAAATAAGAGATCAGAAAATATAGTGGCAGGGAAATGACACAGGACACAATCATTATAAAACTGGGACTTACCCCATCTTGCATGACCTTTTCAGATAGGACATACCCAAGCCCCCAGACAACGGACGCCGAAAGAGCGTAAATAAACCAGGACATTACGCGGCTTCCTCTTTCATTTCAAGGCGCGGAAATACCCCTTCGGGTTTTTCGATAATAATTCCGCCGCTCAATGCGTGGTCGGCCGATACATATTCAAATAAACGCTCATCTTCCGGCACACTCAAACGATCAAGGATTTTATGACCGGCCTCCGGCGTGTATGGAAGAACAAGTATGGCAAAGCCGCGAATGGCCTCAGCCAGTACATAAAGAACGGTTTTCATACGTTCTGGATCATTTTTACGCAGTGCCCACGGCGCCTGCTCATCAACATAGGCATTGGCATGGGCAATAATCTTCCATATCCCCTCCAGCACACGGTGAAATTCCATTTTATCCGCGTGTTTCCTCAGAGTCGGGAAACAGTCGTAAATTTCATTTAACAGTTTTTTATCATCACCTGTGAAATCATTCGGGTTAGGAATGGCCGCATCACAATTTTTATAAATCATGGATAACGTACGCTGAACCAAATTACCAAGACTATTAGCTAAATCACTGTTTATACGTTGAAAAGCATGATCTTCGGAAAAATTACCATCTTGCCCGTGCGGCACTTCACGCATCAACAAATAACGGGTTTGATCGAGACCGAACATATCAATCAAATTCTGCGGCGCGATCACGTTTCCAACGGATTTTGACATTTTCTGCCCTTCAACGTTGATGAAACCGTGCGCGAACACCTGTTTCGGAAGCTCAAGATTTGCCGACATCAGGAATGCAGGCCAATAAACACAGTGAAACCGGATAATATCCTTACCAATCACATGAATATCGGCCGGCCAGAACGTTTTATATTCATCACAATCGGTATTCGGGTATCCAACGCCGGTGATGTAATTGGTCAGGGCATCAAGCCAGACATACATAACATGGTCAGGATCATCCGGAACAGGAACGCCCCATTTAAAGTTTGTACGGGAAATGGATATATCCTGAAGACCGTCTTTTACAAACGACACAATTTCATTCTTACGGGACTGCGGCACAATAAATCCGGGATTATCCTCGTAAAATTTCAAAAGCTTATCCGTGTAGGCGGATAGACGGAAGAAATAACACGGCTCCTCAACCCACTCGACAGGCGCACCACCTGGTGTATAAAAATTACCATCCTCACCTTTTTCCAATTCACTTTCGGTAAAATAAGCTTCATCGCGAACAGAATACCACCCGTCATATTTGCTTAAGTAAATATCGTCCGGGTTATTATCCTTGATTGCCGACCATATGGCTTTACTGGCCGTATAGTGTCTATCCTGCGTTGTACGGATAAAATCATCGTTGGAGATATTAAGGGTTTCTGTCATTGCCTCGAATTCGGCCGCCGTCTTATCACAAAACGCTTTGGGCTCCATACCATTCGTTTCCGCGGTTTTGGCAACCTTTTGACCATGCTCATCCGTACCGGTCAGAAATTTCACGTTAAAACCGTCCAAACGCTTAAAGCGCGCCATTACGTCTGTTAAAATCGCCTCATAGGCATGCCCCAGATGCGGCGATCCGTTCACATATGAAATGGCGGTGGTGATATAGAAATTCTTACTCATGATGACCCTTTGTCCCTTTATTACCTTATTCTCTTTTTAACTAATTCACGGACGTTTTACCGTTTAAAATAAAAAATAATCCCAAAAGAATCTGACGTCTGTCGATAAATGCATTGTCGGCACTTTCGAAATGCTGCTTACAATCATCAAATATTTGCAGAAGATTCTTTAAGTTTTTGGATAAGAAAAATGAATTTACACCCTGATTTTCAATAGATAATCCTATATCAGAACTGGCTCGTGCCTTTGCGTTTATCATTTTCTGCATAAGCCATAAGAAGCAATATTGAAAATTTTGATACGCCTCATCCTGGCCGGCAAAACTATACCTATCAACAATTTCGTATATGTAATCCCAATTCATCTGCGGGTATGTTTCCAGCGCGGAGAGGATGGAGCCCATGGCCTCCATCCCACCTTCATTATGCATACGATATGTTTTACCCATACTGCCGTCCGAAATTTCGATCAGCAGATCACGCGAAGCCTCCGTCAACGACGGGTCCATACGTTGTAACAACGTTGATATGGACGGCCCATCAAGCGTATTAAAATCAAAGACCTGACACCGCGATCGTATAGTTGGGATCAAATGACCCAAAACATGGGTGATCAAAATAATGACCGTGTTTTTTGGAGGCTCTTCAAGAATTTTCAGAAGCGCGTTTTGCGATGCACGGTTCATGGTGTTGGCATCATCAATTAACACAACACGCCAGCCACCTTCGGATGATGTCATCCTTAAAAACGGTGATATTTTACGTATACTTTCAATTTCAACGGATTTTTTCAGACGGCTTTTTTGTTCATCAAACACGCGCTGCACCACCATCATATCCGGATGAGAGAATGCCGCGACCTTACTAAATATAGGATCGTCGGCCGGCACATCCATATTTTCGATCG
>JAUICS010000129.1 GCA_030427765.1 Alphaproteobacteria bacterium | reverse complement strand
TATTGGTGGATAGTTGGTATGATGCCTATTTAGGTGTGGTCATTCTTGTCCGTGTCATTGACGGCAGGTTGAAAAAGGGACAACGTGTCCAGTTTTTGAATACGCGCGCCATTCGTGATATTGACCGCGTGGGTATGTTTACGCCGAAACCGGTGATGGTGGATGAACTCGGCCCCGGCGAAATGGGTTTTATCACCGCATCTATTAAAGATATTGAAGAAACGCAGGTTGGTGACACGATTACCGAAGAAAAACGGCAATGTTCTGAGCGTCTTCCCGGTTTCAAACCGTCCGTGCCAATGGTGTTTTGCTCATTATTCCCTGCGGATTCCAGTCAGTATCAGGTGCTAAAAGACGCACTTGGCCGGTTAAAGTTGAATGACGCGGCCCTGCATTTTGAACCGGAACAAAGTCAGGCGCTTGGCCTCGGGTTTCGTTGCGGTTTCCTAGGGCTGTTGCATATGGAGATTATTCAGGAACGGCTTGAGCGTGAATTTAATCTCGACCTTATCCCGACGGCGCCGAGCGTGGTGTATCACATCCATATGAATAAGGGGCAGATGATTGAACTGTATAACCCTGTCGATATGCCGGATGTCACACTTATTGATCATATTGAGGAACCGTGGATTAAAGCCACAATCCTTGTGCCGGATGAATTCCTTGGCGGGATTATCCAGCTTTGTCAGGATAAGCGGGGGGAGCAGCTTGATCTAACCTATGCCGGTGATCGTGCAATGGTTGTTTACAAATTGCCGCTGAACGAAGTGGTGTTTGATTTTTATGACCGTTTGAAATCGATCAGCCGCGGTTACGCCAGTTTTGATTACGAACTTTTTGGTTATGCTGAAAACGATCTCGTGAAAATGGAAATCAAGGTTAATGATGAATCCGTTGATGCGCTCGCCATGATTGTGCACCGGTCACAGGCGGAATTTCGGGGCAGGGGCCTTTGTGAACGCCTGAAAGAACTTATTCCACGGCAGATGTTCAAGATCGCTATTCAGGCCGCGATCGGTGGCCGTATTATCGCGCGTGAAACCTTAAGTGCGCTTCGTAAAGACGTGACCGCCAAATGTTACGGTGGTGATGTATCGCGGAAACGTAAACTTCTGGAAAAACAGAAGGAAGGTAAAAAGAAAATGCGCCAGTACGGTAACGTGGAAATTCCGCAATCCGCCTTCATCAACGCCCTTAAAATGGGCGAGGATTGATCGAGTATATTTGTCATTGCGAGCGAGTAGCACGAGCGCGGTAATCGCGGTTATTTAACCATGTTAAGCTATTTTATGTTCCCCAAATTCATCCTGCGCCCCCTTAAAGGTCATCCTGCGATTTAATCGCAGGATCCATGCATACGTGATGTTTATAATGGATCCTGTGCCTTCGCACAGGATGACAAATATTGGGTGGCATTCCATCCTTTTTGATTTTTGTACGCGAAGGGACGAAGAAACGAAGTTCGCTTCCCCGTAATGACGATTAAATAACGACCCTTGTGTTTTTCCTTTGCCCGGACTACCTTCGATGGCTATGAAATTTAAGAATAACACAGAGCAATTATTAGCTAAGTTAGGCGATCATACTTTCCTGAAATTATGGAGTCATTCTGGTTTATATATGAAGCCGAATGAGGAATTGTGTGATCTTTTTGTGAAATATGAAAATGATATTATTTGTTTTGAGATAAAGAATTTTAATGGAAATATAAAAAATAAAGCCAGTGGTGTGATTTGGAAACGTATTTTAAAAAAAATAGAAAACTCTTCAGATGGGGCAAAACATCAGCTTATTAGAGCTGAACAACATATAAAAAGATATCCTAGACAGATTTATAAAGATGTTAAATGTAGCATTCCGTTTGATATGGGGGATTTTAACGTAGATGTAGCCAAGATATACAAAGTTGCAGTAATCATGGGGTGTGATCAACTATGTGAGTCGTATCATAAAACCACCAATTCATTGAAAATTAATACAAAAACAGAAGACCTGTTTACGATATCTAACTATAAGTACCGTGGACGTCATATAAATATTTTTGATTCAATTTCTTTTATTGTTGTAATGACTGAATTAAGTACATTTAGTGATTTTGTTGATTATCTAAAGTTCAAAGAAGATATTTTAGGTGATGCAGACATTGTAGCAAATAATGAATTAGATTTATTGGCACTTTATATAGATACAATCAATGGCTGGAGGATATTAAAAAGTAAGGTAAGTGGTCCGTACGAAGAAATTTATATAAAAGAAAATACATGGAACTTTCTTATAAAATCCGATTTATATAAAGAAAGAAGAAGTTACTTTGAAGCTAGTTATTATCTTGATCAGTATATAGATCAATTTACTTCAGATGACGTCGAAGAAGATATTAGTTTTGGGCTGACAACGCAGCAAAGCAAAGAAGAACTTTTTAAACACTATAGTTTGTTGCCAAGAAGAATTAGAGCTCACTTTGCCAATGAAATATTATTAAATGCAAATATGACCCTCAGAAAAAAAGAAAGATATTTTATTTCTGGGATGAGAGATAATGTTACTTGGGCTTTTGGCATCGTACCGTTTAGACACAACAAAGAAAGTGAATGGCATTATTATTTAAGAAAGTTTCAGCTGTTAGTTAATTTATATCTTACTTGTTTAAAACATTATCCCAAGAAACAGCACTTTATGGGGTTGGTATTTGATAAAATAATGATCAGAAAAGACGGGACTTTTAAATTTGGTAAGCCCGCATCAGGGTTTTTTATGTCTAATATGAAGACAGATGAATACATGTGGCTTCGTAATAAAGCGATTTTAAAAAAGTCATTCCCTAACCTCAAAATAGATGTTTTACCATTAGATAATATGAATGTTATTGATATTCCTAAGTTGTAATATAGTTTCAATATGAAACATTTTGTATTTGTATTCTTAGTGATTTTTTTATTGCCGATTACGGCGAATGCGTTTCCCGCGCCGTTTATCGGCACGTGGAAATTGGTTGAGTTTGCCGGGTATCAAGGAACGCTTCCGTCGCGTGATATGACGCTGGAGCTGAAAATGGATAACAATTTTAGCGGCTCCGGGCCGTGCAATCGGTTTGGCGGTACATATACTATTGGCGACAATCTGGAATTCACGATGAGTCAGATTGAGAATGACTATTTCGCCGCATTTGCCAATGTAAAATTCATGTCGATTGGTGGTGGTAAGCTGATCCTTCTTGATGAAAGCCGCAATCCGGTTTTTGTATATCACCCACATTTTGGCAACGACTAAAGAATATCTCGTCATATCGTTTATTATGCACTGGACACACGGTTTTAGGCGCATTACTAATGAACCTACATGACAAATCAAATTGACGGGATCGACATGAAAAATATTTTCAGAAGCAGTTTAGCCATCGCCATTATTGCCCTTGCCGGTTGTTGGGAAGACTCATCACAAACATCAAAAACGGAATCGATGCAGGAAAAACAAGACCTGTCGATGACCATCGCGTGTCAGGATGTGGCGGAACGCGATGCCCGTCTGAAATGTCTTGAAAAAACATATAAAGATATTGAAATGATGCGGATTGATCAGGAATTAAAGGCCCGCATGTATGCGATGAAACAGGACGAAATGTATTACCGTGATCAGGGCGGTGATGACGTTAGTGTTATGCAGTATGAAAAAGGACATGAAACATTCCAGACGTATCGTGACGAAGAATGCGAGCACCAACGCCTTATCAAGCAGAATACAGAAGATGGTGATGTTGCGTTTCAATCATGCATGATTAATCTGTCACTGGAGCGGCTGGAAATTATTGCCAACGCAAAAGATAAGTAAGCATTTTTAGTCAGGGAGTTGTTTATGGAGCCGTTCAAGTTGATTATTGGGTTTACTGTTGCGTTTTTATTAGGCGCGATGTGTCGTTATCTGGGGGTTCCTATTCCCGCCCCACCAACAATTATCGGGGTAATGCTGATTTTGGCCGTGACATGTGGCGCCATGGCCGTTGATTGGTACCTGAATAAATAAGGTTTTTTGTTATTTTTTGGGTTTGTGTCCGTCGGTGCGGTAGGCCGGTTTTGGCGGTGGCAGTGTGTCCATGCCGCCAAGTTCATACGTACGTTTGCGCAATTCATGACACAGGTCTGCCTTATCTTTCAAATGTTCCAAATCGGCGTATGGAATAGGCTCACCAATTTCAACACCAACATATGAACCGATTTTATCGGCCAGTTCTTTAAAGAACAGGGCAAGCCGTAATGTCGGTGAAAACAGACTGGCGAGTTGGAACAGGCGGCTGTTCTGTCCTTCGAAGAATACCGGAACAACAGTGGCTTTTGATTCAATAATCAGGCGGGCAACAAACGGTTGCCATTCGGTGTCCTGTGCCACTTTATCTTTCAGTGACGGAATGCTGGAAACCCCGCCAGCCGGAAATACCGCAATACATCCGCCGTCCTTTAAAAGCTGGCGTGACTTGGCGCGCGTTTCAATGTTTATTTTTTGAGCTTCTTTTGTCAGGGCAAAATCGATAGGGAGAAGGTTTTTATTGGCCTCAGGTGCCTTGCAAAGCACTGAATTCGTCAATACACGGAAATCGGGGCGTATCCGCTGCATCATCTGAGTCAGGATTAAGCCGTCCAGAACACCGTATGGGTGGTTGCAAACAACGACCAATGGTCCTGTCTTTGGAATGTTTTTCAGTTTCTTGCGATCATACTGGACATTTACATCCAGTTTGCGAATAGAGGCATCGTAGAAATCCTCGGCCTGACGCTCATTCTCGATATGGTATTCGCGGTAGAGTTTATAGATTTTTATCTGACCGGTCAGTTTTTCAATAACACGAATACACCATTGTTTGATCAATGGAAGATCTTCGGAAGCATACGTAAATATCTTCGAGTCCAGCATAATTTTATTATATCACATTATTTCAACGCGTTACCAGTGAACATGCCCGTGGGCAGGGTGCAGAATAACCGATTAAACCTCTTGTTCAAAGAATTTTTCATCGATTACTTTATAGTAATGGTGCCCCCTGACAATTTTATTGTCCACTTTTGCGTAAAAAGGGTGTGTACCAAATCGTGTATAACCACATTGTTCGTAAAGCGCGATCGCCGCGTCCTGTGTTTCACGAACGTCTAAGTTTATAACGCTACAGTCATTTTTATGAGCGATGTCCTCGGCCTTTTCAAGTAGCATTCTGGCGAGGCCGTGGCCACGTGCCCACGGCGCAACAAAATGTGTTGTTAACTGCGATGTGAATTTC